>CAYYNS010000009.1:0-9537 GCA_964473085.1 uncultured candidatus Brocadiaceae bacterium | reverse complement strand
TAAGGGACCGAGATTCGGGAAGGGCAAGCTTGATGTCCAGAACCCCTATGACCACAGCCGATGACCAGACCTTGCAAGGTTCCGCGTGGCGACCGGATGGCCGTCAGGACAGCGCGCGCTTGACTTCTCTGACGGCGTAGCACTCGATCAGGTCGCCGACCTGAATGTCGTCGTAACCCTCTAGCTTGATGCCGCATTCGAAGCCGCTGTCTACCTCGCGCACGTCGTTCTTGCCGCGGCGCAGCGAAGCGACTGCGCCTTCGTGCACGACGACACCGCTGCGGAGCACGCGAACGCGTCCGCCCCGGCGCACCTGACCCTCGCGCACGTAGCAGCCGGCGACGGACCCCACGTGGCTAATCTTGAAGACCTGCCGCACCTCCGAGACGCCGACCTTTTCCTCCTTGAGTTCCGGTTCCAGCAGGCCCTCCAGGGCGTCCTTGACGGCCTGGGCGGCGTCGTAGATCACGCGGTAGTGACGGATGTCCACGCCGCGGTCCTTCGCCAGCGTGCGGGCGCGATCCTCGACGCCCACGCGGAAGGCCAGGATTATGGCGTCGGAGGCGTCGGCCAGCAGCACGTCACTCACGTTGACGCTTCCGACACCTTGGTGGAGAATCCTGAGGCTCACCTCGTCGGTCCCCACGCCCTTGAGGCTTTCGGCCAAGGGCTCGATCGAGCCCTGGACATCCGCTTTCAGGATCATGCGCAGGTGGCGCTCTTGGCCCGCCGCCAGGCTTTCGTAGAGGTTCTCCAGGGTCACGTGGGTCCGGGGCCGACGCCGCTCCTGTTCCAGCCGACCGCGCTGCATCTGGGCAATGTTGCGGGCGACGTCCAGGTCCTCTACCACCGCGAAGGTGTCACCTGCCTCGGGCACGATGTCCGGGCCGCTGACGGCGACCGGTGTGGAGGGGCCGGCGCTGTCAATCTCTTCGCCTCGGTCGGTCAGCATGGAGCGCACGTGGCCGTAGGCCGGCCCGCAGACCATGATGTCGCCATTCTTGAGGGTTCCGTTGCGCACGATAACGGTGGCCACCACGCCGCGGCCTTCCTCCATGCGGGCCTCAAGCACTGCTCCGTTGGCGCGGCGCTCAGGGTTTGCCTTCAGCTCCAGCAGTTCGGCCTCCAGCAGGACGCGCTCGATCAGGTCGTCTATTCCCTGGCCAGTGAGCGCGCTGAGCCGCACGCAACCCACTTGGCCGCCCCATTCCTCTGGGTTGAGCCCGTGGGAGGCGAGCTGCTGGAGCACGCGCATCGGGCTGGCCTCCGGCTTGTCCATCTTGTTGAGCGCCACGACGATCGGAACGCCCGCGGCGCGCGCGTGCGATATCGCCTCTTCGGTCTGTGCCATCACGCCGTCGTCCGCTGCCACCACGAGGATGACCACGTCGGTCACCTGTGCGCCGCGCGCTCGCATGGCCGTGAAGGCCTCGTGGCCGGGCGTATCAATGAAGGTGAGGGTGCGCCCCTTGTGGCTGATCTGCCATGCGCCGATGGCCTGCGTGATGCCGCCGTCTTCGGTTGCGGCGACACTGGTGTGGCGGATGCGGTCGAGGATGGAGGTCTTTCCGTGGTCCACGTGCCCGAGGAGTGTCACGACCGGTGGGCGGGGCTTGAGGTCTTCGGGCCGGTCCGGAGGTGTCAGCTCCTTGAGCATCTCGCCGGCGCTCTTGGGCTCCCTGAAGATGATCTCGACCCCGTATTGGATCCCCAGCAGCTCGACGACCTCTTTGTCGAGGTGCTGGTTGATGTTCGCCCGGATCTGGTGCTCCAGCATCAGGCGCCTGATGATGTCGCTTGCGCTCACCCCCAGGCGTTCGGAGAGGTCGCGCACGCTGACGGGCAGGGCGAGTTCTATGCGCGTTTCCTTCTTCTTGACGGGGACTTTGCGGACCTGTTTGAAGACGACCGTCCGTCTGACGCTGCGGGCCGCTTCGGGCACCTCAGCGAGCCTTTCCTTGGGTTTGCGGACGGGCCTTTCCTTTTCGACACGCCGCACAGGCGCCGCCACCTTGTCCTGCTGTTCGACCTCTTCTTCAGCTTCGACGGGCTGGCCGAAGGCGCGGGCCTCCCGCCTTGCCTCTTCGGTATCCTGCGCGGCGACGCGGGCGCGCCAGCCCTTTGGGGTCGGTGGCGCCGCCAGTTTAACCTGGCCGGGGAAGGGGGTCTTCGGCGCCTCCTTTTTGGGCGGCGCTGGCGCAGGGAGGACCTTCTTTGGCTCTACCTTCTTCTCGGCTTCTGCTTTCTTCGGTTCCGGTTTGGGCTTCTCCTTGACCGGCACGGGCTCTTTCGGTCGGTAAAGCCGGATGGCTGCCTTGCGGATTTCCTCTGCTTCCTCCGGTGGCACGGCGTTGGAATGGTGCTTGATGTGCGTGTAGCCAGCCCGCTGGCATATCTCGACCAGTTCGGGGCTGGAGATGCCGACCCGTTTTGCAATCTCGTAGATTTTGACCTTTTCGGCCATTTCCGTCGCCGATCGGTTGCCTTGCGCCATGCCAACTGACAGGCACGCCCGGCCGGGCAGGAACTATGCCTCCCTATAAGGGAGTTCCTTCCGCCGAGGGCATGTCTGTGCTGTCGGTTGCGGACGGCCCCGCCGACGCCTCGTTTGCTTCGAGGCCGGGGACGGTCTGTCCTGCATTTGCATCGCCGCCGGGGGGCTGGGAGCCGCTGGCCGCGGCCTCGTCGGCCCCTACGGCATCGGTTGTCTGCGTTGCGGCCCCGCCGGGCTGGGCTGCTGTCTGGACAAGCCCAGACGCCTCGGGAGGCTGAATGTCAATGTCCCACCCTGTAAGCTTTACTGCCAGGCGTACGTTCTGGCCTTTGCGCCCGATGGCCAGGGCGAGCTGGTCCTCTGGAACAGTCACGATCGCCCGCTTTGTGCCTTCACCCTCCTCCAGCGTCATCTGGATGATCTCGGCTGGCTTGAGGCTCTCAGCGATCAACATCTCGGGCGCCTCCTGCCACGGGACGATGTCGATCTTCTCACCGTTGAGTTCGTCAATGATGCTTTTGATGCGAGTGCCGCGCACGCCGACGCAGGCGCCAATGCAGTCCACGTGGGCCTCCAGGCTCTCCATGGCGACCTTGGTGCGCTGGCCGGGCTCGCGAGCCATGCGCCGGATCACGACGACGCCCTCCGCTACCTCTGGCACCTCCAGCTCGAAGAGGCGGCGCACGAAGTCCGGGTGGGTACGCGACAGTATGATCTTGGCCTGGTCTGTGGACTTACGCACGTCCAGAATGACGGCCCTTATGCGCTCTCCCGGCTGGTAGTGTTCTCCAGGAATCTGCTCTGAACGGGGCACCGTGGCCTCGGTCTTCTCCAGGTTCACGATGATCGAGCCGCCTTCGAAGCGCTGCACGGTGCCCGTAACCAGGGTGCCCTTTTGGCTGGCGTACTCCTGGTAGACAATCTCGCTTTCAGCCTGCCGTATACGTTGCGTGATGATCTGTTTTGCGCTCTGGGCGGCAATACGCCCCAGCGCCTCGGGGTCCACCGGCTTGCCGCCGATGGTCGCTTCCACATCGCCGGACTGCCGGTCAATGTGGACCGACACATCGTCCGTGGCACCGAAGTGCTTGCGGGTCGCCGACTGGAGGGCGTTCTCGATGGCCTGGAAGATGATCTCCGTCTCGATCGCCTTGTTCTTGTGGAGACTATCAACCAGCCGCAGTATTTCCTTGCCCTTCATCACGTCAGTCCCATAAGAAAAAAGGGGCTTTCACCCCATCGCCGCCCAAGCATACTTTGGCACGCCGCCAGTGCGCACCAACCCCTCCGGCCGGGGGCCATACCGTGCGCTCGTTGCTGGCGGACTACGGAGTAATTCACATATTCTACGCCCCTGCTCAGGACATGTCAAGGCTCAGGGCCTGCACAACTTTTGCTGACTGGTTGGTGCCCAATGCGCCCCTGGCCGTCGCGCTTGACATCGGGCCCGAATGATGGCAATGTGGGGGCCCCATCCGGGGGGCGCGCAGCGCCGGTCCGTGCGGATCAGGGACAGGCAGGATTCGCTTTCTCCACCAAGGCCGAAGGAGACGCCGGATGGGATACCTGATAGGCGCAGACGTGGGCACTACCGGCACTAAAACCCTGATCTGTGACGAGACCGGCAGGGTCCTGGCCACCGCCACCGTCGAGCACCCCCATCATACCCCCAGGCCGCTCTGGAGCGAGCAAGATCCAGCCGACTGGTGGCGCGCCGCCTGTGAGTCCATCAGGCAGGTCATCGCCAGGGCTGGCGTGGACGGCAGGCATGTTAAGGGCATTGGGCTGAGTGGGCAGATGCATGGTCTGGTGATGTTGGACGGGCAGCACGAGGTCATACGGCCGGCCATCCTGTGGAATGACCAGCGCACCGCGGCCGAGTGCGCTGAGATCACCGATGCCGTAGGCCAGGAGCGCCTCATCGAACTTGTCTGCAACCCGTGCTTGACCGGGTTCACTGCGTCGAAGATCCTGTGGGTGCGCAAGAACGAGCCCGCCAACTACGAGCGGTGCCGTAAGATCTTGCTGCCCAAGGACTACGTGCGCTTTCGCCTGAGCGGCACCTTCGCCACGGAGGTCAGCGACGCCAGCGGCATGCTGCTTCTGGACATACGCAGGCGCACCTGGTGCGAGGAGGTGCTCTCCAGGCTCCAGATTGACAGGGCCCTGCTGGCCGACTGCTACGAGTCGTCCGAGGTTAGTGCGCGGGTCAAGGCGGACGTTGCTGCCGAGCTCGGGATCCCAGCCGGCACCTCCATAGTGGGCGGCGCGGGCGATCAGGCCGCAGGCGCCATCGGCAACGGCATCGTCAAGACGGGTGTCGTCAGCGCAACCATCGGCACAAGCGGCGTGGTCTTCGCCTTCAGCGATGCCGTGGCAACGGACCCGCTTGGGCGCGTCCACACCTTCTGCCATGCCGTAACCGGCAAGTGGCATGTGATGGGCGTGATGCTCAGCGCTGGCGGCTCCTTCCAGTGGCTGCGCAACAAGCTCTGCCACGAGGAGCGCCGTCAGGCCCAACAGCAAGGAGCCGACCCCTATGACCTCATGACCGCCGAAGCGGCTCAGGCCCCGCCGGGCTGCGAGGGCCTCTTCTTCCTGCCATACCTCACGGGCGAGCGTACCCCCCATGCGAACCCCAACGCAAGGGGCGCCTGGGTCGGCCTCACGGTCAGACACGGCAGGAGCGAGATCGTCCGCAGCGTGATGGAGGGCATTACCTACGGCATGAAGGACTCGCTGGAGATCATCAAGGGGATGGACATCGAGGTCGGCGAGATCCGGCTCTCTGGTGGCGGGGCCAAGAGCGAGTTCTGGCGCCAGATGCAGGCCGACATCTACGGGCAGCCCGTCTGCACGATAAACGCCCAGGAAGGCCCCGCCTACGGCGTCGCGCTTCTGGCAGGCGTGGGCACGGGCGTCTGGAGCAGCGTCCAGGAGGCCTGTGAGGCCTGCATCCGCGTGGTGAATCAGTATAGGCCGAAGCGCAAGGCGCGCAGCATCTACAAGCAGTTCTACCCAGTGTTTCGGCGCCTCTACCGGTCCTTGCGCAAAGACTTCGACCGAATCACCGTGAAGGTTGATCGGATATACCGTTAGGTCCGTAGGCTGGGCCTGTCACTGGTTCGTGGACGCTTATCGAGACGTTCCTCATCTGCCACCAGGCTGTCGGCGTCCACGGAGTTTCTGGGCGCTTGCGCACCTCGCCCAATCGAGCGGGGTGGTCGCGGTCTCGACGCTGGCCGACGTGGCGCAGGCGCTGCCCACGGAGGGCGCGTCATGGTGACTGAACTAAAGGATGGGGTCTACTGGGTGGGCGTCGTGGACTGGGACCTGAGGGCCTTTCACGGGCACGAGCTCTCGACGCACCGCGGCTCCACCTACAATGCCTACCTGATCCGCGACGAGAAGACGGTGCTCGTAGACACCGTCTGGACGCCGTTTGCGGACAGACTCATCGAGAACATCCGCCAGGTCGTGAACCCGGCCGAGATTGACATGGTCGTGGCGAACCACGCGGAGGTGGACCACGCCGGCGCCCTGCCCGCCGTCATGCGCTGCGTCCCCGCTGCGCCCGTGATCGTCTCCCGGCATGGGCGCGAGAATGTCGAGGGGCACTTCCACCAGCTGTGGAACTTCCGCGTGGTCACAACCGGCGAGCGCATAAACATCGGCAAGAGCGACCTTATGTTCGTCGAGGCACCCATGCTCCACTGGCCCGACAGCATGTTCACCTACCTGACGGGCCGCAGCATCCTGATGCCCAACGACGCCTTCGGCCAGCACTACGCCACCGCGCAGCGCTTCAACGACCAGGTCAACCAGGAGGAGCTTTTCCAGGAGGCACTCAAGTACTACGTCAACATCCTCACGCCCTACAGCAAGCAGGTGCTGAAAAAGATTGACGAGCTGCTATCGCTCAACCTGTCAGTGGACATCATTGCCCCGAGCCACGGCGTGATCTGGCGCGACCGCCCGCTGCAGATCGTCGAGAAATACCGGCAGTGGGCCCGGCAGGAGCCCGAGCCGCGCGCGGTGATCCTCTACGACACCATGTGGGGCGGCACGAGGCGTATGGCAGAGGCGATCGGGGACGGCTTGGCCGAGGAGGGCGTGGACTGCAGGCTCGTCCACACGGCAGTCACCGACCGCAACGACGCGCTTGTGGAGGTGTTCCGGGCGCGCACGGTCGTCGTGGGCTCGTCCACGGTCAACAACGGCGTGCTGCCGACGATCAGGCCGCTCCTGGAGAGCCTGCGCGGCCTGAGGTTCAGGAACAAGCTGGGCGCGGCGTTCGGCTCCTACGGCTGGAGCGGCGAGGCGGTCAAGGTGATTGAGCAGCACTTCGCTGACTGCGGCATACCGCTCGTGCGGGAGGGCATACGGTGCAAGTGGCAGCCGGGTGCGCAGGAACTGGAGGCATGCCGTGCATTCGGGCGCGAAATCGCCAGGGCGACTGTGCGGCCGTCTCCGCAGTAGGCAGCCCGCCTGAACAGGGAGAGGAATATGACAAAACGGGCATCGGCAAGGGAGCGCCCGCCAGACGGCGGGCTGCCGGCAGAGGCGCTTGACCTCGCCTCGCTGGTGCAGTACCAGGAAGGCTCCATCGTTAGCCGCACCCTCGCTGAGAGCAGGGCGGGCTCAGTGACGCTGTTCGCCTTCGATGCCGGCCAGAAGCTCAGCGAGCACACCGCGCCGTTCGACGCCCTCGTGCATGTGCTGGAGGGCGAGGCAGCGCTGACAATCGGAGGAAAGCCGGTGCGCGCCTGCGCCGGACAGGTCGTGCGCATGCCCGCCGGCGTGCCTCACGCCGTGAACGCGCCCGTGCGGTTCAGGATGCTCCTGACTATGCTGCGCGCCAGGTAGACAGCCGGGTAACACGGGAAGGAGGAGACGCGATGTTCTGCTACCAGTGTGAGCAGGTGGCGAAAGGACGGGCCTGCACCAAGCAGGGCGTCTGCGGCAAAGACCCGCAGGTTGCAGCGCTACAGGACCTGCTGGTGCACGCGGTCAAGGGCATCAGCGCATACGCCCACTGCGCGGCCAAATGCGGGGCCAGCGACAGGGAACTGGACAGCTTCGTGCTAGGGGCGCTCTTTACGACGCTGACGAACGTGAATTTCGATCCTGCTGACTTTCAGCGGCTCATCACATGCGCAGCCGGGATGAGGGACCGCGCCCGCGCGCTATGCCTGCGGGCCTGCCCCCCGGAGCTCGCATGGGCCGGGGCGTGGAAGCCCGCTCCTGACCTCGACGGACTCGTTCGCCAGGGCAAACAGGTGAGCATCCAGAAACGCATCCAGAGACACGGCGAAGAAGTGGCGGGGCTCCAGGAGCTGATCCTCTACGGCGTCAAGGGCGCGGCAGCCTACGCCTACCATGCCGGCGTCCTGGGACGCGAAGACAGCGGGCTCTGCGCAATGCTGCATGAGCTGCTGGCCTTCGTCGCCTGCGAGCCTACCGATCGGGCAGAGCTCCTGGGTAAGGCGCTCAGGGCCGGTGAGGTCAACCTCAAGGCGATGGAGCTGCTGGACGCCGCGAACACCGGCACCTTCGGCCATCCGGAGCCGGCGCGCGTGCGCGTCACGCCGCTCAAAGGCAAGTGCATCGTGGTGTCCGGCCACGACCTGAAGGATCTCGAAGAGCTGCTACGGCAGACGGAAGGCAGGGGCATCAACGTGTACACTCACTGTGAGATGCTCCCGGCCCACAGCTACCCGGGCCTCAAGAAATACGGCCACCTGGTGGGGAACTACGGTGGCGCTTGGCAGGTGCAGCAGGGAGAGTTCGAGGCATTCCCCGGCTCGATCCTCATGACCACGAACTGCTTGATGAAGCCGCGCGAGGGCTACGCGGGGCGGCTCTTCACAAGCGGCCCTGTAGGGTGGCCGGGCGTGAGGCACATCGCTGACGGCGACTTCGCGCCGGTGATCGAGGCGGCACTCGCGCAGCCGGGCTTCGCGGCAGATGAGCCGGAGAAGGCCATCACGGTCGGCTTCGCGCGCAAGGCCGTTCTGGGTGTCGCTGACAAAGTGCTGGAAGCAGTAAAGAGCGGAGCGATCCGTCACTTGTTCCTTATCGGCGGCTGCGACGGCGCCAGGCCCGGCCGAAGCTACTACAGCGACTTCGCCCGCGCCGTGCCCAGCGACTGCGTCGTCCTGACGCTCGCTTGTGGCAAGTACAGGTTCAATAAGCTCCAGTTCGGCGAGATCGCAGGCATCCCGCGCCTGCTCGACGTCGGGCAGTGCAACGACGCCTACTCGGCGATCCAGATCGCACTCGCCCTCGCCGACGCCCTGGGGACCGACCCCAACAGCCTTCCCCTGTCGCTCGTGCTATCGTGGTATGAGCAGAAGGCGGTGGCGATCCTGCTGACGCTGCTTCACCTGGGCGTGCGCAATATACGCCTCGGACCGAGCCTGCCAGCGTTCGTGGCGCCGGCGGTGCTTGAGGTGCTCGCCGACAAGTTCAGCATCATGCCCCTCTCGACGACCGAGGCTGACCTAAAGGCTATCCTGGGCTGAGCATGCCCTGAACTGGCGCAGGCGTCGTCGCCTTCCCGCCAGCCCTCTGGCGGGCGGTGCCTGACGTGCGGGGATCCCTCACTCTTCCCACTCGGCTGGCTCTGTTCTCCAGGGGAATGACCAGGCGCCCATCTTGTAGCCGTCGTCGCCGGCTATGTCAATAAACATCCACCCGAGGAAGAAGTCGAGGAACTCCGTGTACCGCACGTTCCACACCATGCCGACGTAGCCCAGGTGAGGAAAGAAGTGCACGCACGCGGGCGTATAGGCGGGCGTGGTCTGGTGAGGAGGGATCACCATGCCGAGGATGCCAGCGTCCCGGACGTAAAGGGTGCTCTCGTCTTCCGGATCGAACTCTCCCCAGCCGATCACCTCCCGCGAGCGCCCGAAGCCCATGCACTTGTCATAGTGACGGGTAACGCCGATCTGGCCGCCACCCCAGCCTACGAACGAGCCGTCAATGTTGCTATAGCCGAACGGGAAGAAGTCCAGGCTGTTCCAGTAGAGGCCGACCTGGGG
>CAYYNS010000008.1:0-14990 GCA_964473085.1 uncultured candidatus Brocadiaceae bacterium | reverse complement strand
TGATTGTGGCCACTGAGTTCCGCAACCCCGGCAACTGGCGCGCCATCCTCCAGATCAAGCTCAAGAACCTCAAGACGGGCGCCATCACCGAGCAGCGGGTGCGCCCGCAGGACAAGGTCGAGGTGGTCTTCGTCGAGACGCGCGAGATGCAGTACCTCTACAGCGATGCCAACTACATCCACCTGATGGACACTCAGACGTTCGACCAGGTCCAGCTACCGCTGGACGCGATCGGCGACGACCTCCTCTACCTGGTTCCAAACATGACGGTGAGCGTGAAGCTCTACGACGGCGAGCCGATCTCGGTGGAACTGCCCACCAACGTCCAGCACGAGATCAAGCAGACCGACCCGTCCATCAAGGGCTCGACGGCCCAGGCGCAGTATAAGCCCGCGGTCACCGAGACGGGCCTGAAGATCATGGTGCCGCCCTTCATAAAGGAGGGCGACGTAGTGGAGATTGACACGCGCACGGGCGAGTACCTGTCGCGGGCCAACAAGGGCTGAGCCGCGTGGCGAACTCGGGGGTGATGCAGCGTGGGCCTGTCTGGCAGGCTGCCGGCTGGGCGTCGGGGCGGCAGTCGCACGCGGGCGCCTATCCGGCCCTTTCACCCAGGAGCGCTGCGCAGAAGCCCTCAGAAGGCAGCCTCCTGGCGCGCAGCCAGTGGCCGTCAGCGCGGCAGAACGCCAGGCCCTGTGCCCTCAGTGGCCTGAGCTTGCTGGAGGCCGGCAGGCCGAATTCCCGCTGGTGGACCTGCACGGCCACCTCGGTCGGTTCGCCGAGGTTCGTCACGGTGACGAGCACCTGCCCGTCGGCTGCCTGGAATGCCACCGGGTAAACGTCAGGCTGGTCGCATTGTATGGCCTTGGTGTGCATGATACTGGGGTTGCAGACCCGCGCTGGCGGGCCGGACAGCCGGCGCAGCGCGTTCCACAGAGGGAACATGTAGCCGGCCGTCTGGCTGAACGTCTTCCCGGGCGACAGGAACGGGTGGCTGGTCATGCCGAGGGCCGCGCAGTAGGCAGTTGCCTTTGGGCTTGCGAAGGCCTTCCGGTCGGCTGTATCGCCCCCGAGCAGGTGCCCGCCGCAGCCAGACAGCAGGGCATAGTAGGCACACGCCTGGGGGTCTGCCAGCAGGATCTCGTGCATCACGGAGAACTCGCCCGCCAGGCAGACGTCCAGGTGGGTGGCGTTGAGGAATGCGTGGTTGCCGGTGTGGCCGATCAGGAAGCCTCCCTCGCCAACGCGGCGGCGCAGCGCGCGCATGAACATGAAGTAGTTGTAGCCTGAGAAGTGGAGGGAGGAGCCCTTGGCGAACCCGTGGGCAAGGGGGCTTGTCCAGTCCATGTACATGCCGTCCCAGTCCTTCCGGAAGAAGTCCTCAAAGAAGCTGCTGTAGTAGCTGTACATCTCCGTCCCACGGATGTAAGGGGCGACGCGCATCCCGCGCTGGTGGCACCTGTCCACGAAGGCCTTCAGCCATTTCGGGTCAGCCGGCTTGTAGTCGGCTGGCGGCTCGTTGTTGCTGCCCGGATTGGACATCCAGAACTGGTGGAGGATCATGACGTTGGCGCCGGCCTCCACCACCTCGTCCACGCGTTCCAGCTCGGGGAATCCCACGAAGTCCTGGGCGTCTTGATAGATCGTCTGCTTGATGGGCATGACCGCCCAGGGCCACTCGGCACTGGCGCGCACGTAAGGGTACATGCAGTGCGAGATGCGGGCACCGATCACGTTGTTGCGGCGTGCGGGATCTGCCTCAGCGCCCGCGGCGGTGCGGGCGCCGCCGAACAGCAGCCCCCACTTGTTGCGGTACCGGTAGCGGTCTGCCAGGCGCCTGGCGGCGCCCTCGTAAAGGTCCCACCGCAGCCGCCAGTGGCCGTCCCTCATGCCAACCTGCGAGCGCGTCTCCCACCTTGGCCCGTCGCCGACCGCCGTCCAGTCCTCCAGCAAGAACTCCAGGTGGTTCGAGAAGAACCGGCCGCCTTCCCAGCCCAGGTCAATCGAGGCCAGGGGGTAGAGCTCTTTTTCCTCTGCGCTCTGGTCGAGGCTCAGGTAGAGCCGGTTGATCGGGAAGACGTGGATGCACGTCGGGTCGAACTTGTTCCACGGTTCGCGCCTGTAGTGGCCCCAGCGCACGTTTTGGGCGCCCCTGACGGCAACCCTGAACTCCATGGAGGCGTTGCACAGCTCGACGACGCTGCCGGGCTCAAGCTGGATGACCAGTTCGCAGAATGCCGCGCCTTCCTCGAAGACCTCGAATTGCTGTTCGACGCGCACCAGGCCCTCGCCCAGCACGGTGCAGGTGCGCAGCGCAGCGCGGCCGGGCATCTGGCGCACGATCTCGATCTTGCCCCTGGCGTCGGCGAGCGCAAGCTCCCTGCCACCGGCCAGCCTGAACCGCAGGTTGGGCCAGACTTCCCTGTCCGGCAACAGCCGCCTTCGCGCGGCCCCGTCCTTGGCGGCAAAGGCCGTGATCTGGCCGCCCCTGGCCGCATCCCAGCCGATCATCCCGGTCGCCGTCTCCGCCGACAACGTCGAACCTTCGTGGCGCAGCTTCAACATCTCGGCGCCTTTCCCGCAGCGTAAGCTCCATAACACAGCAGTGTGACAAACCTATCAATCGAAATTGTAGCGGACAGGCTCCAGCCGTTCAACGTTCCGCGCCGTCTCCGTCAGGGGCCCTGCTTTGACAGACCGGCGAAAGCAGGTAGAATAGCGGCCCTGTTTGCGCGATTTCCTGGATCGTAACCTCCCGCCTTTCCTTCACGCTTGCAGGAGCATGGCATGCCGGCAGACAGGTTCAAGGAGCGGCTGAAAGCCTTTGCTGGCGAAGGCGAGATGACGGCGTTCAACCTGGCCGTCGTAGCCGAGGCCCTGGACATCATCAAGGAGCTCAACGACCAGAACGTCGGCGGCGAGACCGTCGAGAAGCGCCTCGGCGAATACAAGAGCTGGGACCCGGAGGTGTTCCGGGTAGACAAGGACACGGAGGGCCGATACGCGAGGCGGCTGGAGGAACTGGGCAGGCCGATCGTGCTGCTGAGCGAGGAGGCGGGGCGTGTGGAGCTGAACGCCGGCGCAAGAGGGGAGCCCATGTTCGTCGTGTGCGATCCTTTCGACGGCAGTTACCTGTTCAAGCGCGGCATAGCGGACTTCTGGTATAGCTCGCTTGCGTTCTACGATGCGCGCGGCAATTGCCTGAGCTGCGCGGTGGGCGACGCAGTGGCACGCAACATCGCCTTTGCGAACGAAAAGGGGGCCTCAGTGGCGCACCTTGGGAAAAGGGGCCTTGAGCACCGGTTTGCGCTCGACGCCCAGTACCGCAGCCTCATGGGTCGTAAGCCCGTCGCCAGGCTGGAAGACGCCTCGATCGAGTCCTACGCCATGAAGCCGAAGAAATACCTGCTCCCCCTGATGGACGAGTTCGGGGGGCTGATGGCGCCCTTCAAGTTCTTCCTGCCGAACGGCGGGCCTTACGGTTTCGTTGACGTGGCGGAAGGCAAGATAGACTGCTACTTCGCCCGCCAGCAGCCGCACGTGGACGTCTTCTCGGGCATCTTCGTGGCCCAGCAGGCGGGCACAGTGGTGACTGACTTCGATGGCAACCAGGTCAGGTTCACTGACAATGTCAAGACAGTGCACGATGTGGTTGCATGCACCAACGCCGCCCTCCACGAGAAGGTCCTAGGGAAGATCGCCGAATGCAAGGGGGCGACGGCCTGAAACGAACGGGAGTGAAAAGATGGCAAGAGAGGCTGTCAAGCTGATGGAGCTGGCGCCTGGGGAGGTGCCGCAGGAGCTGAAGGCACAGAGCTATTTCGATTTCGACAAGCATCCTTTCGAGCACAGGGCCTTGCTGGACGGCACGAGTTCGGTCTGCCACGCGATTCGCAAGATCAGCGATTATGCCGTCAGGTGGCTGGAGGCGAAGGCCGCTGAGCTCAGGAACTCGGCAGGCTTCCAGATCCTCGCTGCCGGGGACATTGACGCTCCATCCTGGGGAGTCTTTGAGGCGCTTGTGTGCCAGGGCGCCATCTTCGCGCCGCGGTCCGTCGTCGGGGCGAAGGGCGGCAGGACCGGCAGGGTGATGGTCGCTGCCGGGGCGTCGGTGATCGGCTGCGACCTCTACGTGGACAGCGGCGACATTTACGTGGGCGCTGGCACAGCCGTCGAGGCGGGCGTCGGGATCAAGGGCCCGACGATCATCGGCAACAAGTGTGAGATCCGGCAGGGGGCTTACCTGCGCGGGGATTGCATACTGGGCAACGAGTGCGTCATCCGGGGCGAGCTCAAGAACGCAGTCGTCATGGACAAGGGCAACTTCCCGCACCCCTCTTACCTCGGCGACAGCCTTGCCGGCTACATGACCCACTTCGGCAACCAGGTGACGGCTGCCAACCTCGGCATCTATAACGGCGTGCGGGAGAAGGACAAGAGGATCAACCTGACGCTGGAGATTGGCGGCAAGAGCTATGACATCGGCACGCCGAAGATGGGCGTGGTGATGGGGGACTTCTGCCAGGTCGGCTGCAGCTCCACGACCGATCCCGGCACGTTCCTGCGTCCCTTCACCATCGCTTACACGCTGACACGCATCACGAAGGGCTTCTATGGCCCCAATGAGGTACTGAAGAACAAACCGATGGAGCACGGGGTGATAGAGCGGGCTGCGTTGCAGCCGCTATAGGGGGCGCGCGATCAGTGGGGCGGATTCGGAAGACGACGGGCCTGGTGCCTGTGCGCAAGCTCGCCGCGATGCTGAAGGACCCCTCCAGCGCTGCCTGCCGGGCCTTGGGGCGGCTGCATCCTGATGGGTCGGAGCTGACTGAGACGGCGAGTTTGTGCCTGGATGCGGTGCGCGCGTTCCGCAGCCAGTTCGGCGACGAAGCCCTGGTGTTCATGGCCCGCTCCACCGGCAGGATCAACCTTATGGGGATGCACGTGGATCACCGCGGCGGCTTCGTCAACCCCATCGCCATCAAGGACATGTTCTTCGTTGTCGAGCCCCGGGACGACGACACGGTATGCATCTGCAACGCGGACGGGCAGGCATTCCCCGCCAGCAGTTTCAGGACCGCCCAGGAGCTGCCTGCGCACAAGATCGAGGACTGGGATGCGTGGAGCCACCAGCAACTGGAGGCTCGCCAAAGGCTCGGCACGGACGGCCACTGGTCCAACTACGTCAAGGCGGCCGTGCTCTACCTCCAGCACGTCCACATGCGTTCGGACGGCTCGTTGCGGCCTGCGCTTCGCGGGATGAACATGGCCGTGAAGGGCGCGGTGCCGATGGCGGCGGGCTTGAGCAGCTCCTCCGCAGTGGTTGTGGGCTCGATGGAGGCCTGCGCCGCTGTCAACGCCCTGTCCATCGAGCCGCTCCAGATGGTGGAGATGTGCCGCCTGGCGGAATGGTACGTTGGAACCCGGGGCGGCGGTGGCGACCACGCGGCCATCAAGTTCGGCAAAAAGGGCCACGTCCTGCGCGTGGGGTCGTTCCCCTTCTCGGTAGACCTCCTTCCGTTCCCGGAGGGCTACAGCGTGGTGCTGGCCAACAGCCTGGTGGAGGCTAGGAAGCAGGAGGGCGCACGCGACCTTTACAACGAGCGCGTGGCATCGTACGAGTTCGGGCTCAGGATGCTGCGGCACAATTACCCCAGGCTCGCGCCGAGGATGGAGCACCTGCGCGACGTGAACCCTCGCACGCTGGGCGTGTCGGAGGCGGACCTCTACCGCATGATCCGCAGCTTGCCCCAAAGCTGCAAGCGGGCCGAGGTGGTGGCGGCGCTCGCCGACGAGCGCGAGCAGGTGGAGCGAATCTTCCGCACGCACGGCGAGCCGCCGCTGGGCTATCGCATCCGCCAGGTATGTGCCTACGGCGTGGCGGAGTGCATGCGCAGCGATATGGCCGGCCAGATGCTGCGCGAGCGGAACGTCAAAGGCTTCGGCGAGCTGATGAACATCGGTCACGAAGGCGACCGCGTCACGCGCCTTGCCGGCGCACGGCGCGTTGCGAACGACAACAGCTTGCCCGACGCGAGGCTCGACTGGCTGATCGCGGATGCTGAATCGGGCGATGCGGCCAGGGTCGAGCGGGCGCGGCTGTGGCGCCAGCCCGGCGGCTACAATGTGAGCACGCCCGAGCAGGACATCCTGGTGGATGTCGCCAGGGGCGTGCCTGGCGTGGTGGGCGCCCGCCTGGTTGGAGCTGGCCTGGGCGGCTCGGTTATCATCCTTGTCGAGGAACGGCAGGCGCAGGCGGTCATATCCGCCCTTTCTACGGAATACTACGGACCGCGGGGCCTGCCCCTGAAGGCCGAGTTCGTCAGGCCCGTGGACGGCTCGGGGATTGTTGACTTGACGGGCAAGGCTTAGAGGCTCTTGGTCCGCCACCCAACTGGTTCGCCCTTGCGAGACACTCAGTCAGGGAGGAATGTGCCGTGGCTGGAAGAACGTATCCGCTCGAACCCCGAGAAGTCCCGAAGGTGAGGACCAGGTATCGCCGCATTCAGACGAAGGTCCCCGTTCCGGAGTCCATCCCCATCCTTGAGCAGCTTCGCGCTTGCGAGCCGGTTTCGATGACGGGGCAGCCGCTCGTCGTCTGGGACAGGGCCGAGGGCTGTCAGGTCTACGACAGGTGGGGCAACATGTGGCTGGACTGGAGCTCTGGGGTGCTGGTTGCCAATGCGGGGCACGGCCGCAGCGAGATCGTGAGGGCCATTTGCGAGCAGGCTCGCAAGCCCATGCTGCACAACTACTGCTTCCCCTCGGAAATTCGCGCCAGGCTGGCGGCCAGGCTCATCTCGATGGCTCCGCGCAAGCTCCGGAAGGTGTTCCTGCTTACGACCGGCGCCGAGACCACCGAGTGTGCGCTGAAACTCGCCCGCACGCATGGCCGCTGGGTGGGGGGCGAACGCAAGATCGGCATTGTCAGTTTCGAGAACGCGTTTCACGGACGCACTCTCGGTGCGCAGATGATGGGCGGAACGCCCGCCTTGAAAGACTGGATCGTCAACCTCGACCCGGCCATCTGGCAGGTTCCTTTCCCCGACGGCTACTGGTGCCAGGACACGTCGTTCGACCTTTTCCTGGACTCCCTGAAGCAGCAGGGCATCAGGCCGGACATGGTTGCGGGCGTGATCACGGAGACCTATCAGGGCGGGGGGGCGAGCTTCATGCCCAGGCAGTATGCCCGCCAGCTCGCCGCCTGGTGCAGGCAGCATGGCATCGTGTTGATCTTCGACGAAATCCAGGCTGCCTTCGGACGCACCGGGAAGAAGTTCGGCTTCGAGCACTACGGGATCGTTCCCGACATCATCTGCTGCGGCAAAGGCATTTCGAGCAGCTTGCCCCTGAGCGCGGTGATCGGGCGCGCAGACCTGCTGGATCAGTACCCGCCGGGCTCGATGACCAGCACGCACACCGGCAATCCCATCTGCGCCGCAGCGGCCCTGGCGAACCTCGAAATCATCGAGCGCGAGCGGCTCTGGGAGAACGCGGCGAGGATGGGCAAGCTGCTCCACCGCGAATTGCGGGCGCTACAGAACAAGCACCCCCGCGTCATCGGCTCGGTCCAGGGCAAGGGGCTCGTTGCCGGCCTCCACATCATCAAGGACGGCCGCAAGGAGCCTGCCCCCGACCTGGCGTTCGACATCGTGGCCAGGTGCGTGGAGAAGGGCCTGCTGTTTTTCAGCCCCGTGGGGAAGGCGACGCTGAAGATCAGCCCGCCGCTGATCATCAATGAAGCGCAGGTGATGGAAGGTGCGGCGGTGATCGGCGAGGCGATAGCAGAGTGCCTGTGAGTGCCGGTCCTTTCTGACGCGGCAGAATGGGAGGATAAGATGGCCTGGGACGGCAAGGTTGACGTGCTCGTAATCGGTGGGGGGATGATCTGCGAGGACATGGTGCTGCCGACGCTGTTTCAGGAGCGCCGGCGGGGCAACGTGGGCAGGCTCCGGGTGGTGTCGCTCAACAGCGGCATCATCCAGCGCCTGCGGACCGTGTTCCCCGACGAGGAGTTCGAGGGGGTTCCCGACCCGAGAAAGCATCCGCCCGGCCAGGACATGCCCACCGAGTACAGGCGGCTCATCGGCGAGCTCGGCGGCCACGGGTGCGTATTCGTCACTACGCCTGACCACCTGCACACGCGCATGATCATCGAGGCGGTGGAGGCCGGACACGGCGTGGTCTCGATGAAGCCGCTGTGCCTGAAGGTAGAGGAAGCCCATCAGATCATCGCAGCCGCGGACAAGCACGCGGGCTATGTCTTTACGGAGTATCACAAGCGCCGCGACCGGGCTGCCCGCGCTCTGCGCTACCGCTACCGTAGGGGCGAGTTGGGCGAGGTGCTTTATGGCCACGCATGGATCGAGGAGCCGAAGTACATCCCTCTGGACAAGTTCAAGCTCTGGGCGCACCGGTCCAGCCCATTCGAGTACATCGGAACGCACTACGCGGACCTGTTCCACTACGTGACGGGCCTGCTGCCGAAGCGCGTCGCCGCCTTCGGCCAGAAAAAGTTCCTCCCCACTCAGGGCAGCCAGGCATACGACGCCGTGCAGGTCGTGATCGAGTGGGAGAACGGGAGCGCATTCTGGATCCAGACATCCTGGGTCTGCCCGAACAACAACGCGCAGATGACGCAGCAGGGGATGATGCTGCACTGCACGGGCGGCGAGTACAAGGCCGACCACGCCAACCGCAACTGCTACTTCGTGACGGACAAGGGCGGCTTCGAGCATTACAATCCCAACTTCATGAAGCCCTTCGATAGCTGGGTGCCGGACGAACAGGTGGAATGGCAGGGCTACGGCTACGAGTCCTGCTCGCAGGGCCTGCGTGACGTGCAATACATCCTGCGTCAGACAGAGGGCCTGTCAGGGGAAGCTGCCGAGAAGCGGCGCCGCGAGATCCTTGCAGAGTTCGACGCGAACGGCTGCCGGGCGATGCCCCGCCAGGCGCTGGTCGGCGTCGCCATCAATGAGGCGGCGAGGCTCAGCGTGGACAACGCCAGCCGGTTCGTCGTCTTCGACGACAGGCTCCACCCGCGGCTTGAATAGCGCTCCCGTGCGCAACAGAAGCCGGCCTCACACGGAGACGTCCTGATGGGCAGGCCTCAACGCCAGCCGAACATCCTTTTCTTCTTCACCGACCAGCAGCGCTGGGATACCTGCGGATGCTACGGACAGCCACTGGCGGTGACGCCGAACCTTGACCAAGTGGCCCGTGAGGGGGTGCGCTTCGAGAACGCATTCACCTGCCAGCCGGTGTGCGGACCCGCCCGCTCCTGCATCCAGACCGGCAGATACGCCACGGAGACGGGCTGTTTCCGTAATGGCATGGGACTGCCGCCGCAGGAGAGGACGATTGCCCACCTGCTGTCAGAGGCGGGATACGAGGTCGGCTACATCGGCAAATGGCATCTGGCCTCCACGCCTCCGCAGGTGGATTACCAGACAAGCGCCGTCCCACCGGAGCGTCGCGGAGGATATGGGGACTACTGGCTTGCCTCGGACGTGCTCGAGTTCACATCCCACGGCTACGACGGTTACATGTTCAACGCGGCCATGCAGAAGGTCCAGTTCACGGGATACCGGGTAGACTGCCTCACGGATTTCGCCCTGGAATACCTGGGGACGCGCGACGGCAGAAGGCCGTTCTTTCTGTTCCTGTCCTACCTCGAGCCCCACCACCAGAACGACCACCACCGCTACGAAGGTCCAGAGGGTTCTGGAGAGCGCTTCAGGGATTTCGTCGTGCCCGGCGACCTGGCGGGCACGGCGGGCGACTGGCGCGAGAGCTACCCGGATTACCTCGGCTGCATCCACAGCCTGGACCACAATCTCGGGCGCATTCGCGACCGGCTGGCTGAGCTTGGCTTGGCGCAGAGGACGCTGATCATCTACACCAGCGACCACGGCTCGCATTTCCGCACGCGGAACGCGGAGTACAAGCGGTCCTGTCACGACGGGTGCGCGCGGATTCCCCTGGTGATCTGCGGGCCCGGTTTCCGGGGCGGCACGGTCCGCACAGAGCTTGTCAGCCTCATTGACATGGCGCCCACCGTTCTCGCCGCCGCGGGCGTGCAGCCGCCCGCCTACATGCGCGGTCAGCCTCTGCATGCGTTGCCTGAAGGAAGCAGCCAGCTCTGGCGCGACGAGGTCTTCATGCAGATCAGCGAAAGCCATGTAGGCCGGGCCATTCGCACGGCCAGGTGGAAGTACTCGGTACGGGCCCCCAACAAGGACGGCATACGGGAGGCAGCAAGCGACCTCTATGTCGAAGACTTCCTGTACGATCTGGAGAGCGACCCGCACGAGCGAAACAACCTCGTCAGCGATGCCCGCCTCGCGCAGGTGCGATATGAGCTCCGGGAGAGGCTCAAGCGGCTGATGCTCGGCGCGGGCGAACGGGAACCGCGCATCGAGCCGTCCCCCGGGCGTCAGTGGACGGGGCTCATCTGAAGGCCCCGTTCCCGCCCCTGTCCCACGCCAGGCTGAACAGTTGCCAGTGCGCAAGCATCTTGACTTTGTCGGGGGGGCACAATACGATTTGTACATGGACGACCAAGACAGCAAGAGGCTGAAGATGGAGGTAAATGGCGTGGCGTTACCGGAGGACAAGGCTGAGCCGCGAACAGGCGCAGGCAAACCCAGTAGGGCCGCGGGCGACGAGGCGCGCATCCTCTTGAGCGCCCTGGACGAGATCGTGGGTAGCATCACTGGTGAGGCGCCTGAGCGAATCCTGGAAGGGGAGTTGGATGCCCTTTTGGAGCGAATCGCCTCCCTTATGGACGCCAAGGTCTGCACCTTGCGGGTGTACGAGGAGAAGACCCGACTTCTCGCGCTGCGTGCGGCCTATGGCGTAGGGCCGTCCTACCATGAGAAACCGGCGCTCCGAGTTGGCGAAGGTATCGCGGGGCTGGTCTTCGAAAGAGGACAGCCTCTTGCCGTAACGGATATTGAGACGGATAACCGATACGTCTACCGAAGGTATGCGGCGGAACAGGGGGTTCGCTCCCTCATATCGTCTCCGATCCTGGCGCGCAATCGCCCCGTAGGCACCCTTACTGTTTACTACCCGCGGCCTCACGTGTTCGAGCCAGAGCAGATACACTTTTTCATGGTTCTGGTCAACGTTCTGGGTCTTGCCACGCAGGCCAAGGAGATATACAGGCGTCTGGCGCAACACTACGTCCAGACGGTGCGGGCCTTCGTGCGCGCGCTGGAAGAGAAGCACCCCTATACCCTGGGACACTCTGAGCGGGTGGGAGAGTACGCCGTAAAGATCGGGGAGGAGTTGGGTCTACCAGCCCACCAGGTTCGAATGCTGCGGACAATGGGGCAGCTTCACGACTTGGGGAAACTGGTGGTTGACCTTTCGATCCTCGATAAAGACACCACGCTGACCGAGGAGGATTTCGGGCAGCTTGCTCGTCATCCTTCGGCAGGGGCCGCGGTATTAGCCCCGCTGCCGGATTTCCGGCAGTTGGTCCCGGTGGTGCAGGCCCATCACGAACGGCTGGACGGCGCTGGCTATCCCGACGGGATCAGTGCGGATAGGATCGGACTTTTCACCCGGATCATAGCTGTCGCCGACGCGTATGACGCCATGACTTCAGCGAGACCTTACAGGGAGGCTTACGAACCGGGGAGGGCAGCGCAGGAGTTGAAGTTCGGCAGTGGGGCGCAGTTTTGTCCAGAGGTTGTTGGCGCTCTCCTGGCAGTAATCGCCAAGGAGCAGGCGAGTGCAACCGCGGAGCCATAGGACGCCCGTCCCGAGGAAAGCAGGTGTACAGTGCTTGGGAGTCCTTGCTATAGGGCTGGAAGCAGATGTATCCGGCGAGGGGCAGCCTGGCCGAGCAAAGGGTGCGTAGGCTGTGTCGCTGAGTGAGCGAGGCTGACGACGCGTGGAGAAGGGCGCCTTGAAACAGAATGCATGTCAACAGATCAGAGTCTGTCCCGCCAGCCATTACTTGTTCTGCGCCGCCTACAAACGGGGGGTCAACTGCTGGGAGGCTGTTGGCAAGCCCTGCTGCAAGCGAAATGATCCCAAGCGCTGCAAGGACTGTTGGGTGTATCAGGCATGGCACGCTGCCCAGTCCGCTCAGGCGGGAGGAGCAGAGGACGGGAAACGTGGGGCAACCAGGTGAGTCTATGGCCTGGGCCGTTGATGTGAGTCTTTATTGCTCTGTTGAAATGCCGCCCTCACCCTTTCCCTTTCCCACCGGGAGAGCGCTGGGGGGGCGCGTCAGAGGCTCACGCGCAAGGCCCTGCTCCAGGCGAGGCCCGCGAGGATCGTGAGGCCGAGGAAGGGGACCGCCCAGTGGGTGTACCACGGCCCGCCGGGGGGGCGCCGCGAGGGGTAGGCGAACGAGATGCTCTGGATCGGCGAGTCGGCAGGCAGCAGGGGCTCCAGGGGATAAAGGAAGCCGTCCAGCAGGCGGGTGCCGTCGGTGCGCATTGGGCTGAGGGGGGCGAGGCGGGTGGTTGCTGCGGCGACGGCCTTGTCGAACTCGGCGCTGCCAGTGCTGACCCGCAGGGATCCGTTCGACCCGCCGGTCGGCCGGACCTCCCAAACAACGAGCCGTGCGCTGGGGAACGTGAATGCGGGCCCAAGCTGCCAGGCATCGGCCTCGGATGCAGAGAGGCTTGTCGCCGGCGGCTGCCCGCCGTACGGCGGGCGGTAGCGCACGCAGACAAGACACGGCTCGCCCGCCCTCGCCGGGCGCCAGCCGTACCAGTGCTCAAGCTGCACGTAGAGCACAAGCACCGGCAGGATCATGATCAGCAGCGGCACGAAGGCGTGGACCAGGTAGAGGCCGTTGAGGGCGATGGCGCGGCCAAGCGAGCTTACGACCGTTCGGAAGCTGTGGCTGAAGACGATGGCGCCGAGCAGGTGGCCCTTCATCCGCTCCCGGAGCGCGCGGATGCGCTCCTGGTTGGAGACGGCCCGGAAGATCAGCACAGCGGCCGCCGCCAGAAGGACCGAGATGGGCAGCAGGCCGAGCAGTGGGTGAATGCGCGCAGGCAGCCCCACCAGCACGTAGAACGCCGGCTGGAGGGCCACGGCGAGCAGGTGCCACACGAGGCTGAGGGCGCGCGCCAGTGTGCTCATGAGATGTAGCCCAGCCCCCGCAGCCGCTCCTCGACGACTTTGCGGTCCTCCGGCTCCCCTTTGCCGAGTTCTGCGAGCAGCTTCTCGACAGCGTGCTCGACAAGCTCGCGCACGCTCGCGTAGCCTGCCTCCTGCGTGGCCTGGCGGGCGCGCACGTAGAGGTCGGCCTCTATCCTGACCTTCCTGGTTCCGAACACAGCGTCTCCTCCGTCAGATCGCGCAGGTGTCGCTACCGCTGCCTGCGTTCGGCGGTGGGCGGCCGCTGCGGCCCGTTCGCCGTACGGCGAAACGGCGGGAGGGCAGCCTGGGTCTCGGCAAAGCTCAGCGCCCTGCCGTCCATGTAGTCGGGTGGCCTGATGCCGAACAGCTCCAGCACAGTGGGGGCAATGTCACATAGGTGGCAGCGCTCCTGGAGCACGTGCCAGTTCGACAGGAGCACTCCCGGCGTGCTGGGCGGGTCCATGCAGTGGTCGCCGGTCCACGCCTTGTCGTTGTTGCTGAAGGCGCAGGCCTCCACCTCCCCGATCACGCTGCCCCAGCCTGAGCGGTAGCCGTCGCGGTAGCCGATCAGCAGGTCGGCGGACTCCCTTGCGTACGGCCCCCGGTAGATGTCGGCGCACTCATAGACCCTGGCGATCGGCCTCTGTCCGGCCTCGGGGTCAATAAGGGCCTCGAGCTTCTGGCGGAGCTCTTTCATGAGTGCGGGGGCCTGGGCCGGGTCAACGACCCCTTGCACCTCCCGCCCCTTGAGGTTCAAAAACAGGGCGCCGAAGCCCATCGAGTAGGCCCGCGTGCGCGTCCAGTCCACATCCTCGAAGTAGCGCCCGCCAGAATTCCTGTCGTCCTTGAGCGCCAGGTAGCCCTGCTCGCGCAGCCAGCCGTTGACGTTGAAGCAGCGCCGGAACCGCTTGTAGCCGTGGTCCGAGACGATAAGCAGCGCAGTCCCGTCGCGCGCAGCTTCCCTGAGCATGTCCCCGACGTGGGCGTCCATGTGCACGTAGACCTTCTCGATCTCCGTGGGCTCGCCGTCGCCCGCCGTACGGCGGACCTCCTCCTGGGCCATGAACATGTGCTGGATGCGGTCGGTGATGTCGAAGACCGCCACCAGCACGCCGCTGGGCTGACGGCGCAGGGCGTGGTAGAAAAGCCGCGAGCGCTGCTGGTGGAACTCATAGCACTCCTCCAGGAAGGCGGCCTCATCCAGCACGCCCTCGTTGAGCGCCCAGGTGTCCTCCGCAAAGCCGAGGGTCGGGAAGTCTCCCAGCACCTTCGCCGCGTAGGTCGAGTAGAGGCGCGGGTGGCTGATCGGCATCGGGGGATACTGGGGGTCCAGGTGGATGGGCGAGGTGAACAGGCGCAGGTGAGGCTCCTTTTCCAGGAGCCTGAACCGGCACATGCCGCGCAGCGTGCCCCCGTTCGCCGTACGGCGAAACGGCGGGCCGGCCCTGAATTTCACCCGCACCCAGCCGGTCGTCTTGCCGACCGGGAGCGGCAGGCGCTGGCCGGCGATCTCGAGCAGTGGCGGCTCGCGCCTGAGGTCAACGCGGAAGGGCACGGTGAGCGGCCCCACGCCTTTGCCGCCCCGCCGTACGGCGGGCGGCCCCGGCAGCGCCGCGTGCACCTGGCCGTCGCTTCGCTCGACGCTGATCCGCCTCCCGCCCGTCGGGTCGCCCTGGCCTGGCGCCGCAGGCTCAGTGGTAAAGTAGAAGAACGTCCCCTGGCTGCCCAGCAGGTCCGGCACGCCCAGCCCCGACAGGCACACGCCGTAGAAGCGCTCGGGCGGGAACGTGACCGGCACGTTCAGAACCGTGCTGAAGACGCCGTAGTCGCTGAGCACGGACCAGAACGGGCGGCTGCGCCTGCGCGAGCGCAGGCTC
>CAYYNS010000007.1:4902-15868 GCA_964473085.1 uncultured candidatus Brocadiaceae bacterium | reverse complement strand
CCAGAGCGGCGCTGGATCGCTGAAGACATAATCGCGCCCGGGCCGCTCCAGCGACCCCGGCCGCTTGTAGCAGCCGCGCGCAGAAGGCTTGTGGTTGTAGAAGGCAGGAACATGGCCCACGCTGCGCGGCACAGATATGGGCAACTTGCCCGACGGATTGATACGCCCGAACAGCACGTCCGCCAGCGCGTTGCCGCCCTCCTCACCCGGATACCACGCCTCGACGATCGCAGGGACGTGCTCTGCCATCCAGGCGATGCTGTATGGCCGGCCGTGGATCAGCACCACCACCGTCGGTGTGCCGGTCTGCCAGACCGCCCGCACGAGGTCCTCCTGGACGCCGGGCGGTGAAAGGTCTGTGCAGTCGTAGCCTTCACCGCACGTGGCCACGCGCTGGTCCGTACCCTGGCCCGGGCCGCCCATCATCATGCTCGCGCCCCCGATGCAAACCACTGCCACGTCACTGGCGCGCGCAGCCGCCACAGCCTCCTTGAATCCCTCGCGGGACGGCTCCCAGATGCCACATCCGCGCGCATGGACAACCTCGGTCCGCTTCGAGACGACCCTCCGGATGCCTTCCAGCGGCGTCACGGCGTCCGCCTTCCAGCAGCTATAGTCGCCGAGCTGCGCCACGTCGGCGTTGGGCCCGATCACAGCGATCCGGCATAGCCCGCGCCCGAGAGGCAACAGGCCGCCGTCGTTCTTCAGCAGAATGATCGCTTCCTGCGCGATCCGGCGTGCGAGCCTGCGGTGCGCCGCGCACCCCACGACCTCGACTGCCCTGCGGGGGTCCGCGTAGGGGTTCTCAAACAGGCCCGCAAGGAACTTCACCCGCAGGATGCGCGACACGGCCCGGTCAATGAGGTCGAGCGACACCTCGCCCTTCTCCACAAGCTCTATGAGCTGCTCCCCGAAGCCATAGTCCTCCGGTGCTTCCAGGTCCATGCCCGCTTCCAGCGCCTGGCGGCCCGCCTCGGCTGGTGTGCGAGCGGTCTTGTGGAAGGTATGCAGCATGGAAACGGCACCGTAGTCCGAGAACGTGTACCCGCGGAAGCCCCACTCCTGACGCAGCACGCGTGTCAACAGCAGCTTCGAGGCCGATGCCGGTATGCCGTCGTACTCGCTGTAGGCCGGCATGATGGACAGGGCGCCGGCCTCCGTGACCGCTGCTTTGAACGGTGGCAAGAAGACGGTGCGCAAAAGCCGCATGCCGCCCTCGACGGGCGCCAGGTTGATGCCGGCCTCGGGGCTGCCGTGCGCTGCGTAGTGCTTCGGGGTGCAGATAAGGTGATCGCGGTCTATCGCCGGCCCATCGCCCTGCATGCCGCGGATATAGGCCACACCCATCCGCGAGACCAGATAGGGATCCTCGCCGTATGTCTCCTCGACGCGGCCCCACCTGGGCTCGCGCGCGAGGTCCAGGTCCGGCGCGAAGGCCTGGGCCGCGCCGACCGCACGCGCTTCCCTCGCCGCCGCCTCACTCATCAGCCGCACAAGCTCGGGGCTCCAGGTGCTCGCCAGGGCGATGGCCTGCGGAAATACAGTCGCGCCGCCCGAAAGGTGGCCGTGCAGGCACTCCGAGACGACGAGCGCGGGGATGCCCAGGCGCGTCCGCTCAACCAGGTACTCCTGGAGGGCGTTCACCGCTTCCACGTTCGTCCTCGGATCGGAGCGCAGGTCCTGCAGGCAGCCGATGCCCAGGTTGCCGAAGAACCGGCGTACCGCCCCTGCGGACACCCGCCCGTTCTTCACGAACGCCGAGACGAGGCGTATGCTCATCTGGCGCACCTTCTCCTGGAGGGTCATGCGGCCGAGCAGGTCACGCACCCGCGCGTCCACGTCGCGAGCGCGGTCAAGGTAAGCGGCCCCACGCCTCGTGCGGCTCCGTTGCTGAGCCATATCACTGCGCCTCCTATCGAGCGTAGATCCAATCCAGCGAGATGCGGCGGATGCAGGAGTCCTGCAGAACGCCGCTGCACCTGCCACCACAGCAGTAGGCCAGAAGTACCGCGTCCTCAGTGAAGTGAACGGCGATATAGCAGAAGCCCCGCCGCGGGTCTTCCTCGATCAGCTTCGCCCTGCACCAGGTCTTGCCCTCGTCCTTGCTGACGGCGAGCGGAAGCGACTTGGCCGCGGCGCCGTCCAAGCATCGCCGCCATCCCGCGACAGCATCTCCCACTGCCTGCCGGTGCTCGTGCGGCACCAGCAGTAGAGCCTGCCGCCCTTAAGTTCTACCACGCCCGGCTCTTGAAGCCCCGAGCTGCCCCTCACTGGCAGCGCCCACCAGTCCTTCGACTCTCGCCAGCTCGCACCGCCATCGTCGGAATAGTAGAATAGCGCGCTGCAATGTCGGCCGCGCCTTCGTCGGACCAGCTCCCGCCCCGGAACCGCGTGTAGGCGTACATAATCCGCCCGTCTGCAAGCGTGACAAACGACCCCTCGGAATTGCGCATCTTCCCCTTGTCATGCACAAGCTTCAGCACGATTTTCGATCCCATATCCGCGCATATCCTCCGCAAGGTCCTCCGCGCCCTCACGACAGCTAGCAGGACGGCACCCATCGTAACCGGCCACCTGCAGGCCAGCAACAAGCGCCGAGCCACGGTCACCATCGGGTGGAGCTAGGTGATAGGGGCACCCTCGCACCTTTCAAGCACCTCTCGAGGCTCCCGCTGGCACATCGCTGAGCCAGACGGCGTGCGGCAGCTCGCTCATGGCTGACCCAACCAATATCCCGTGCTCGCGCAGCAAAATGTGGTGCGGTATTCTCAACGACTGCGCTGGCGATCTCAACTGGTGCTGTGCGCACGGGCTCAACGGGGGACCGCGATTTGGCCCGCCATTTGGTGTATGCTACCCGTTACGCGTGTCGCTCCGAGCGTGAGGGAAGGTCCGTTGACGTGTTCATCCGGCCGAGGCCGCAGAACCACTTGCGCACCTGGTGACGGCATGAAGAGAGTTTCGCCCACCAGCATCTACCTTGCCAGCGCCGTCCCGGTGTCGGTCATCGTGAACCTCATGTTCCTGTCGTCCATCTTCATTGCGACCAAGGACCTGGGGGCGGAACCCTGGCAGCTCGGCGTGCTGGGGGCCGCGATCACGGGCACGTACGCCCTTTTCTGCCCCATCTTTGGGCGGCTCTTGCGCTACACCTCACCCCGGCCAAAGGGGATCGCGGTGTGCGTCATGTACGTGACAGTCAGCACGGTGGCACCGCACCTCGGGGCCCTCTGGCCGCTGTTCACGCTGGTGATGCTGCTGGGGCTCGCAGGGGCGATCTACTGGCCAATGATTGAAGGTGTCATCTGCGAGGGCTGCACGAGGGCTGGGATGCGCCGCAACCTGGGGACTTACTGCGTGCTTTGGTGTACGGGGGCCACGACGGGCACCCTGCTGGCAGGCCGCCTCTACGACCTGTCCCCGCACGCCGCATTCTACGTGACCGGAGTCCTCGCCGTTGCCCTCCTCATCGTGTTTGTCTCTACGCCCTCTCCGCACGTGGCCACGGAAGCTGTGGCCTGCGCAAATGGCCCCAACAACGGCGACGAAGGGGTTCCACAGCGGGTCGCCAACGACTTTTTCTACCTGTCGAAGGTGCTGATCCTCCTTTCCTACTTCACCTTCGGCTCATTGCGTTCGCTGTTTCCCAAGTACGCCGCACAAGTGGGATTTTCGGCCACGCTCGTCTCCGTGCTGCTGTTTACAGCCACCCTTGCGCAGACCGCTGTGTTCCTGGTGTTCCGCAACACGGCCTTCTGGCACTACCGATACTGGCCGCTACTGATCACGACGGCCGGGGCCGGCGCATCGTTCTTCCTGCTCGGGCACATGTCAAGCCTGTGGGCGCTGCCCGCGCTGTTCCTGTTGATCGGGCTGTTTTTAGGGACAAGCTACTTCTCGAGCATCTACTACTCCATGGCGCGCCCGAATGCAGGCGTCGAGAGCGCCGCATGGCACGAGATGACGCTCGGCCTCGGCTCGACGTTCGGCCCCATCGTCGGCGGCGTGTTCGCTGAACGGGCTGGCAGCATTATCGCGTCGTTCGCACTGTCGGGTGCGGCCGCCGCCGTGGGGCTTGCGGTGGCTGCCTACTTCCTCGTGCGGCACGTCGGGCGGTTAGCGCCGTCGGGAGCATAGTATGAGAAACTACAATGAGGAGATCCGAGCGGCGCTTCATGGCGAGGCGCCCAGGCACGTCCCGTTCACGATTTATCCAGGCATGATCCCGCAGGGCGCCCTGGAGCGCAGCCTGCGTGGGCGCGGCCTTGCCATCTGTCACCGCGTAGCCCCCTTCAGCGCGCACATGCCTGATGTCAGGATAATCACCGTGCACGAGGCGTCCGGCGGGACGGCTCGCACCCGCACGTTCTACGAGACGCCCGTCGGCACCGTCTCCCAGGTCAGCCAGGCCGGCGGCTACGGGTCCTCACGCACCATCGAGCACCCCATCAAGAGGCTCGATGACTACCGCGTCGCCGAGTTCATGGCCCGCAACACGGTCTACGAGCCGGTCCACGAGGGGTTCCTCAGCGCGCAGGAGCGCATGGGTGCCGACGGCTACGTGCTGGCGCACACCTGCTACAGCCCGCTCATGCACATCCAGGTCTCGCTGCTGGGCGTCGAGCGCTTCTGCCTGGAGATCATGGACCACCAGGCCGAGGTGATGTCACTTTACGAGGTCCTGCGCCAGAAGCAGCGCGAGCTCTACCGCATCGTCGCCCGCAGCCCAGCCGAGGCCTGTCTCTACGGGGGCAACATCATGCAGGAAACGCTCGGCCCTGAGCGCATCCGCAGATACATCCTCCCCTGCTGGCAGGAGTTCGCCGACCTGATGCACGAGCAAGGCAAGATGCTCGGCGTGCACCTGGATGCGGACAACAGCCTCCTGCTCGACATCGTGGCTGACAGCGCGCTTGACTTCATCGAGGCGTTCACGCCGCCCCCAGACTGCGACACGAGCGTGGCCCAGGCGCGTGCGGCCTGGCCCAGCAAGGTGCTCTGGCTCAACTTCCCTTCCTCCGTCCACCTGCGCGACGCCGAAACAATCCGGCAGGTCACCCGGCAGCTTATTCGGGAGGCGGGCGACCGACGTGGCTTCCTCATGGGCATCACTGAAGACGTCCCCTGGGAGGTCCTTCCAAGGAGCCTGTCGGCGATCCTGGATGTCCTCGAAGCGTCGCCCATCGGGTAGAATCTCCCGCTGCCGCTCTGCGCGGCCAGTGCTAACCCATCGGGGACTGGCTGCACCGCACGCCGATGATGCAGTTCGGCATCTACGGCACAAAAGGAAGCCTCCAGGCTGAGTTCACGGACAACCAGCCCGGCCAGGTGCGAGTGGTGCTCGACAGGCTCGCCGGCCACAAGCCCTTCGTGGCGCTTTACGAGGCGGAGCGCGACCCGAGCGCTTACGGCCACGGCGCCACCGTGATCTGCTACATGCGGCACTTCCAGAAGTGCCTCGACGAGAACTGCGAGCCTTCGCCGAGCGTTGTGGACGGAGCGAAGTCGGTCGCGGCCGTCCTCCTGCTCCCTGCCACAAACCGGGTCAAAGAGGGCCTCCCGCCCCTGACAGACCGCTCGGGCCGGCGCATCTTCTGGGGGATGTCGAGGACAAGAAGGCCGTCGCCCAGGCGGTGTCAGAAGCGGGCGGCCAGCGGCTCTCGAGATTCACGGCCCCGCTGACCGTCCAGGTTCATGCCGACCGTCGGGGAACTGGTGCGACCACGGTCCGATAAGCGCGCGCTTGGGCACCTTCAGCTCTGAGAACACGCGCAGCAGCGGCGTCGGATACCAGTCGGTCCAGCCCTCAGAGTTGCCCGTGCCGCGCACGTCGAACGTGACCGTCGCGCATGGGGACGTGGATTACCTCGCTCCTCACCGGAAACGTTCGTTCAGACGTGGCGTGCAGCATCCTCCCACTGAGCACGGATCATCGCCCCGTCATCCTCCCGATCCCGGTTGCGATCACGCGATCCACAAGGCCTCCGGTGGCGCAAGGGCCGGCCAGGTCTTGCCCGGCAGCAGCCGCTGGCAGGGCCCACAGCATCATGTTCTGGTAATAATCACGCCCCATCTCTGGGTGCGGTGTGCCATCAAGCACCACCGGCCAGTCCCAGTAGCAGCCGCGCCTGATGACCTCGGCCACGGCCCGGCGTGCCAGGTCCAGCCCGAATTCCACCTCACCCGCGTACATGTATGTCATCGCAAGCATGAACGTGCCTGGCGGATGAACGCCCCGCGTTCCCCAGTAGCCTGGACTCCACTGGCCCGGGTCGAGCGGTCGCCCGTCAGGCTGGCAGAACGTAACCGCCCCGCATGTGGTCGCCGCGACGCTAGTGCGCCGGATCGCGTCCAGCGTCGTCAGCACGCGGTCGGGGCGCACTACGCCAGCCAAGCCGTGAAAGCGGGCGATCCACTCACCGTCGAGCTGGTAAGCCAGCATGACGTCCGATCTCCTGCCCGTCTCAAGCTCATTGAACAGCACGTAGTGCGTGCCCGCCCAGCCATGCTCTTCCAGGACGGCGCCCCCCGCCTCGATCCACTCCCGGCACTGGCGCGCGAACTGGGCGTCGCCCGTGGCCTGCGCCATGCGATGCGCAATGCGCAGTTGCGCAAGGTGCGCCCCGCCGATGTGCGGCACGATGCCGAACAGATCGCAGGCCTCATACCAGTCGTAGCCCTCGTTGCCGGCCGGCATGCTCACGATGCCCGCCGCGCCCGAGCCCGGACGCAGGTCCATGGTGAATATGACATTGCGCTTGACCGACTCGTAGAATTCGCTCAGGACAGCATCGTCTCCCGTACGACGCCACAGCTTGTCCACCAACTCGGCGTAGCACGGGCCGTCGAGCGTGGTCTGGGGCTTGCGGGCGTAGCCGGGCGATGGCAGCGCAACCTCGTAGGGCCCGCTGCCCACAGTCAGCCCGCCGAAGACCCAAGGCGCAGCGCCGCTCGGATACTGGTACGCCTTGTAAGCGCGCAGCGTCGAAAGCGCCAGCTCCGGAAAGAAATAAACCACAGGCAGGTTCCCGTAGAAACTGCATGGTATGCACTCGATCTGCGGGCACCAGCGCGGGCTCTCGTTCATCCCGAACACGCCGTCCTCAGGTCGGCACCACGGCCCGACCGGTGGCCGCGCCTGCGCCCAGACCGAGGTCTCAGTGATCAGGTGCAGCACGTTCACCAGCCCGTCGCGCAGCCAGGCCGGCAGCCGCCTCTCGCCGTAGATTACCTGCTGCCAGGCCAGGACGCGGCTCAGGAGCTCTGTGTGATGGTCTGCCAGCCACTGTGCGGCCTGCGCGGCACTCGCGAAGCGCGAGGCATACATGTGCCTGTACAGATTGCCGCCGGCATTCATCCTTCCGCCGCCCCTCCACTGCGGCGCGTGCCAGGCCAGGACGAACCGCACTACCGCCTCCTCGCCGGCCTCTAACCTGAAGTGAGCAGCAAGCGATGCCCCCGCCTGATCCACGCCGAGGGGCAGGCGGTCTCGGACTGCCTCCCACGCTCCCCCGTCTATCCCGAGCTCGCCGCCAGCCCGGACCCCGTTTGTGGAGATAGCGCCCAGGGCGTAACTCGTCTGCTCCCCCGCCACCTCTACGCCCCGCAAGCTGCCTGACAGCTGGCGACGCTCAAGGCGTGCGGTCCCCGCTTCCTCGACAGTCGGCCCGGGGAACGTGAACGCCACGCATCCTTCGTGCAGCACCCTGTCGGTATTGCGCAGGTGGACCTCGAACACGGCACCCGGTGAATTAGACGCAGCCAGGTCGCCGGGAATGAACGGCGCCCATGCGCGCAGCCCGACGCTCACAGGACAGTCCGTCTCGAACTCCATGTCGGCCACCGGATAGTGTCCCCAGTACCGGATGTCGCGGCACGTCCGCAGGCCAGCGTAGTACCTCCTCCCGTAGAGGTCAGCCCAGCTAACGCCCTGGCGGCCGGAGATGTTGAGCGTGGTGAGGACCCACGTCTGCCGGGTCGGCTCTCCCAGGCACAGGCCAAGAAAAGGCATGTTCAGCTGGCCGCGGCGCGGGAAAAGCGAATTGAAGATGGCGCAATAACCCAATAGCCCCGTCGCCTCCAGGTCGAGGCAGCCAGTGTCAATGCCTCCGAGTGGCACCCCGCATACGGGCGGCCGCAGTCCGGAATGGACCACCCCGCAGACGGGTGCCGTGAAACCTGCTGCTGAGAACTCCGTCCACGTCCGCTCCGGCAGCCCCGCAGGAAAGAGTTGATTTGCCATGGCGTCTTTCCTCTCAACGGCGGTGAAGATGTCTTCCTATTTGCACAATGCCGCGCTCTGGCGTCCGACAGCCTACTCGCCACGCCGGCCGGTTCCCAGGTGGCAGCCCGGCATTCAGGACTTGCCTGCGCATATTTGATGCGCCACGACCCACATGGTATCGTGTTGCGAACCTCCAGAGTCTATCGCCCCCTGGGCAAGTATCCACCCATCGCGCCTGCCGCTGCAAGGAGAAATCAGCATGGCAACGGCCGAGTCCCAAGGGAGGAGGCCGATCGGAATCGGCATCGTGGGCACCGGCCTGATGGGCTCCATTCACGCCGCCCGTTACGCCAAGAACAAGGGTTACAGGCTCATCGGCTACTACAACCGCACCGCGGCAAAGGCCGAGGAGCTTGTCCGACGCCCCGGCGGTCAGGTCTACGAGAGCTTCGACGCGCTGCTGGCTGACGGCCGCAGCGCGATCGAGATCGTGCTGGCCGCATACCACCGGCAAGGAGCCGCCTCGCGCCGACGGAACTTCGTGAAGCGCCCGAAACGCTACCGTTCCGACGCCGCGTGTCACCCGTTGCTCAGGCAGGGCACGTCATAGAACGGGCCAAAAACCGCAGGGCGGATGACCCTGCACTCGGCGCTTCGAGCTGCCTTCGGTTATAGTGGGGTGCGGCGGAGGAGGGCGTTTGCGCCCCGGGATGTGGCTTTCTCAAACGTGCAGGACGAGGAGACACCGAGCATGGCGGGCAAGAGGATACTGATTATCGAGGACGACGCGGACCTGGTCGCTGCCCTGCAGACCGCGCTCGAGTCGGCGGGCTACGCGGTGGACTCTGCCGCAAACGCAAGGGAGGCCTGGGAGCGTGTGCGCAAAGCGCGCCCGGACCTGGCCATTGTTGACATCATGCTCGACACGGTGGACGAGGGCATCCAGATCGTGTACCAGTTCCGCCGCGACAGGAAGCTCAGAGACATGCCCATCATCACGTTGACCGCGATCAACCAGAAGCTTCCGCTGAACATCGGCCCGGAGACTGAAGAGGGTTACCTGCCGGTAGACAGGTTCATCGAGAAGCCTGTGGACCCGGTGCAGTTGCTCAAGGAGATATCGGACATCCTCAAGTAAGCGGGCTCGCTGGCAGGCATGGACGAACTAGAGCGGGAAGAGCTGGAACAGGCGGCGATCGTGGCGCACCAGATGAAGACTCCCGTGGCGACGCTGCAGACGATCCTGCGCACGCTCCTGGGAGGATTCGCGGGAGAGCTGACCGAGCGCCAGAAAACGATGGTCCTTTCTGGCGAGCGCAAGTGCTCGGAGGTCATGGAGACAATCAGGGGGCTGCTTTCGCTGGCCGAGGTGACGAGCCGCAGCGCGGGCGAGGCGGCGGCCGATGCTGTGGCTGCCGCTCAACAGGCCTATCAGAGATACGAGCAGGTCGCCTCGCAGAGGCACATCGAGCTGCTCTTGCGGCTGGAGGCCGAGGAGGCCTTCGTGGCCGCTGCTGCTGAGCCGCTCACGGAAGCGTTCGCCGCCTTGCTGGACAACGCCGTGAAATACACGCCGGAGGGCGGGCGGGCCGAGATGCGCCTGTGGGTGGACGAACAGGCGCAGGAAGTGCGCCTGAGGGTGGCCGACTCGGGCATCGGGATACCGGAGGAGGAGCGCGAAGGGCTGTTCCGCCCGTTCTTCAGGGCGAGTAATGCCAGGAAGCTGGTGCCGACGGGCACGGGGTTGGGGCTGCCGTTCGTCAGGGCTGTGGCGCGGGCCGCCGGTGGGAGCATCGCCGCCGGTACCTCCGAGATGGGTGGGGCGGAGTTCTCCCTGGCGTTCCCGCGGGTCGGGAGGCCGGCCGGGCCGACCGGCCTCCAGGCGAGGGAACCGAGCATGCGCGTGGTTGTCGTCGGCGGCGTGGCAGCAGGCCCGAAGATAGCGGCCAAGGTCATGAGGCTGCGCCCCGATGCCCATGTGACCATTGTTGAAAAGGGGCGCGTGCTCTCCTACGCCGGCTGTGGACTGCCCTACTATATCTCGGGCCTAGTGAAGGACCAGCGTGAGCTGATCTCCACCCCCGAGGGAGTCGTGCGCGGGCCCGAGTACTTCGAGAAGGTCAAGGGCGCGAGAGTCATGAACCGTGCCGAGGTCGTCAGGATAGACCGCCAGAACCGCCGGGTGCTGGTGCGTGACCTGATCAGCAATGACGAGCAGTGGCTTGCCTACGACAAGCTCGTCCTCGCCACGGGCGCTGTTCCCATCGTGCCGCACATCCCCGGCGTGCACCTGGAGAACGTCTTTACCCTGCACGGCATAGAGCACGCGGAGGGCATCAAGGCGCAGCTCGCTGAGGGCCGCGCCAAGGATGTGATCATCGTCGGCGGCGGCTTGATAGGCGTCGAGATGACAGAATCGCTGGTCAGCACCGGCTGCCGCGTGACGCTGGTCGAGATGCTTCCTCAACTCCTGCCGACCATCCTTGACTGGGAGATGGCGGAGTTGGTGCGGGCGCACTTCGAGAGCAAAGGCGTACGGGTGATCCTGCGCACGCGCGTGACCGGCCTGGCTGGCGACGGCAAGGTGCGCAGCGTTCTGACAACGGCCGGCAGCTTTCCCGCTGACATGGTCATCATGGGGACCGGTGTGCAGCCGAACGTCAGGCTGGCGGTCGAGGCCGGGCTCGAACTGGGCCAGACGGGCGCCATCAAGGTGGACCAGCACATGCGCACCAGCGACCC
>CAYYNS010000007.1:1090-4892 GCA_964473085.1 uncultured candidatus Brocadiaceae bacterium | reverse complement strand
GCCGGCGACTGCGTCGAGAGTGTGGACCTCGTGACGGGCAGGCCCTGCTACGTGCCGCTCGGCTCGACCGCCAACAAGCAGGGGCGGGTCGCCGCCATCAATATCTGCGGGGGCAACGATGCCTTCCCCGGCGTCGCCGGAACGACCGTCTGCAAGGTCTTCGATTACACGGTCGCCCGCGCCGGCTTGACGGAACGGCACGCGCGCGAGCTGGGCCTCGGCGTCGTCACCACGCTCACTCCCGGGCTCGACCGGGCCCACTTCATGCCGGATGCAGCCATGATCGTCATCAAGCTGATTGCGGAGGCGGGCACTGGCAGGCTCCTCGGCATCCAGGTGGTCGGGCCGGGCGAGGCTGCCAAGCGCGTTGATGTGGCAGTAGCCGCCATGACGACGGGGATGACGACGGACGCGATCTCCAAGCTTGACCTGTGCTACGCGCCATCCTACTCAGACGCCCTCGACAACCTGCATACCGCTTGCAACGTGATGCGCAACAAGCTGGAGGGCCACATGGTCGGCATATCGGCGGTGGAGATGCGCCGCAAGCTGGAGGCCAAAGAGGACATCGTGCTGCTTGACGTGCGCACGCTCGCCGAGTTCGACGAGGCCCAGATCGGAGGCAGCAGGCACATCCCGCTGGCAGCGCTGCGCGGGCGGCTGGGCGAACTCCCCCGCGACAGGGAGATCATCACTTTCTCACGCACCTCGCTCGGGGGCTACGAGGCCGCCTCCATCCTTAAGGCAGCGGGCTTTCAGAACGTAAAGGTCATGGACGGCGGGATCACCATGTGGCCCCACGGGGAGCTTCCGTAGGGGAGGTGTGCACGCACGCCGGCCCAGTTGCCACCAGTCCCCCTACCCATTCAGCCAGGGCGGGCTTGTGGTGCGGTTCCGCCGAAGGCACGGGAGACAATCGTGGCGCGAAGCGGATTGAACATTGCCCTTGCTGCCCTGCTTGCGGGGGCAGTTGTGGCGTTGTTGTGGCGGCATTCGGCTCCGGACACAGCCGCGCCTGACGCCCCGGATGCTTTGCGAGGGGGGCCTGCCCTGAGAGCCGCTGGCACAGGCTCGGGCAGGTCCGCTGTTTCCGACGCGGCACCGGTCATGCAGTTCACGCGGGAGGGGACGGCAGGCAGGATTGCGGAAGCCGTCGAGCGCGTCGTACGGCCGGGCCGCGCACAAGTTGCCGTCTGCCGGCGGGCCGATGCGCAGTGGGCCTGTGTCCTGGTAGATGGGCCGGGGCGGTACTGCGACCTGGACGTGGGACAGGCCGTCGAAGATTTCCCCTGCTTTCAGGTGCAGGGCTTCCTGCCGCCTCCCCCACCCATCGCGCGCACGATCAGCATCTACAGGTCCGTCGCCAAGCGCTCAATGGGCTATGAGGCGGCAAGAGGCGACAGGATCGTCGTGCTTGTCTGCCCGCGCGAGCAGTGGCGCGGACTCGAGCTGCACTGGCCGGCGCCGGGTCCGGCGGTGCGGGAGCAGGACCTCGCCGTCTGACGCCCCCCTCGCCAGCGCGGCAGCACGGGCCGGGGAGCCTGTCCAAAGACGGGTCGGAGGTGGTGCAAAAGGGGACGCGCTCATGCGCCCACTGGAGGTCGGTGTGCGGGCATCTTCGGGCGGCCCCTGCATTCGGGGGCGGCTGGTGGGCCAGCCGCAAGGCAGGGCGGGCTGGTTGCTTGTCGCAGTCGGTCTTTGCCTGATACCTGTGGTGGCGGCCGGTGCGCCCGCCCGCACTGGCGTAAGATCCACGGGGATCCAACCCAGCGCTACGATCCGGATCAACGGCGTGACAGTGGTTGAGCCTGCCGATCCTGCTCAGGTCCCCCGATATGCGAAGGTCGAGTTGCTCGTAGAGCTGTCCAACGTGGCCGCCACGCACTTCTACGATCCCGACCCGCAGGAGGGCGGCCTTGACCTGCGCGCCACCTTTACGGACGCCGTCGGGACGAGCTGGAACATCAATGGTTTTTACGACGGGGCTGACTGGCGAGTGCGGTTCGCGCCCGACCGGCTCGGCCCGTGGCGGTGTGCCGTGACCGCTGAAGACCCCTCGGGCGTCTCGAACACGGTGGGGGGCGAGTTCACCTGCGTGCCTTCGGCGCATCATGGCTGGGCGCGCATTGATTCGCACTTCCTGCGCTTCGCCGATGGGCACACGCTGTTCGCCGTGGGGCACAACACCGGCTGGCAGCCAGACGTGGAACAGCCCCCGTTCGATGAGATGGCGGGGGCTGGGGAGAACCTGTTGAGCTTCTGGATCGCCATGCCCTGGGCCCAGCCCTCGTGGGCCTTGCCCTCGGAGCCTTACTGGGACGACCGCGCCCCCATCGAGAACTCCGAGCAGGGGCTCGGCAACTACAACCAGGCGGCCTGCGCTTACTTGGACGGCGTGGTGGAGCGCGCGGAGGCCGCCGGGGTCTGCCTGCTGCCGACCATCTGGTCCCATGGGCAGCTTCGCGCCGCCGGCCATCCGTGGGGCGAAGGCTGGTGGTACAACAATGCCTACAACACCGTGTGCTCGGCCACCGAGTTCTTCAATACGGCCGACACGCCGCAGTGGCGCTATCAGAAGAACTTCTACCGCTACCTGCTTGCGCGCTGGGGCTACAGCCGGGCCATCGCCGGGTGGGTGGCCGTGTGCGAGATCGAAGGCACGACGGGCTACTACGCGAACCCCGCTCAGGCCGAGGCCTGGTGCGCGGCCATGAGTGACTACTTCCGCACAAATGACGGGTTTCGCCGTAGTGCGGACGGCCGCAGCCCCGCCGCCGTCACGAAGGTAGACCAGCCTGCCTGGGAAAGCGGGCTCGACCTGAGAGCCACTGACTCCTACGCGCAGCAGCTCAACGACACAGAGGTCGCAAATGCCATCGGCACACAGACGGGCACGATGTGGGCCTCCAGCAAGCCATGCTTCCACGCGGAGTTCGGCGGCGACACGGTGCACGGCGCCACCCAGCCCAGACACCTGCACAACGGCACGTGGGCCGGCGTGGCTGCGGGCGCGGCGCTTACCCCACTGGTCTGGTGCGACGGCGGCAACTTCCCCATGCTTACCCCTGGGATGCAGGCCCACCTCGGCTACCTGTCCGAGTTCACCGGCGCAGTCGACTACGCTGGCAGTTCGCTCCTGACCCCGGCCCTACTGGGCCTCGACGCTCCCTCATGCCGTGCCTGGGGCATGGCGCGCGCCGACAGGGGGTTCGCATGGGTGCAGGACACCGCGGGTCAGGTGGGCGAAGAGACGCTCACGGTCTGCGGCCTTGCCCCCGGAGGCTACAGCGTGGGCTGGTACGACGTGTGGGTGAGTGGCTCAAGCCCCTTCCAGACGGGCTCTGGCGCGGTGGGAGGTGACGGCGAGCTCTCGCTGATTGTCCCTTCGCTGGTTCGAGCTGACGTGACATGCGCTTTCGTGCGGACCTCAGCCACTGACCACCTGCTCGCGGTCAACTCTGAGCCCGTCGTGGACGTTGCGGTCGTTGGCGACAAACCCGGCACTACCCCGTACACCGCCGCTTGCGGGGGAGGGGAGTCCGTTAGACTCACTGCGCCTCTACGGGTGGCCGGCCAGCATTTCGTCCACTGGACGCTTGCCGGTGCCGACCAGTTGCCCGGTCAGTGCACGGTTGGCTTCAGCGTTGAGGCGGATGTGACGGCGGTCGCGCACTACGCGGCGGGCCCGCCGGTCTCATCGGGCGTCTGCTATGGCCCTTACACGCGCCCGGGCCAGGCGCCCGGGGCGGACCAACCGACCGAGGCGCAGTTGCGCCAGGAGCTGGCGGCGATCGGCGCCTAT
>CAYYNS010000007.1:0-1080 GCA_964473085.1 uncultured candidatus Brocadiaceae bacterium | reverse complement strand
GTCCGCACCTACGGCGTCAGCGGCATTCTGTACGAGATCCCGCGGCTTGCGGCGGAGTGGGGACTGCGCAGCGCGCCCGGCGCCTGGCTGGGCAGCGATTCCTCTGCGAACCAGGAGCAGGTCGGCCGCCTTATCCAGCTCATCCAGGAGGAATCCGACAACATCGAGTTCGCGATCGTGGGCAACGAGACGGACGAATCGGGTTGCGGGAACGCTGAGCTGCTGGGATACATCGCGCAGGTCAAGGCAGTGGCCGGCCCGCTCGGCATCCCTGTGACCTGCGCTCAGAAGGACGGCTTCTGGCTCGATGCTGCCAACTGCACCGTCATGGAGGCCGTGGACTTCGTGACGGCGAACATCCACCCGTTCTGGGCCGGCGTCGGCATCGAGGATGCCCAGCAGAACCTGAACGAGCGCTATGCAGCGCTGGCGGCTGCTGTCGCCCCGAAGCTTGCCATCGTGGGAGAGGTCGGATGGCCAAGCGAGGGCGGGGCGAACGGCGGCGCAGTCCCGTCGCACGAAAACCAGGAGGCGATGACGCGGGCCGCAGTCGGCTGGTCACAGGCTCAGGGTGTTCCTTGCTACCTGTTTGAAGCTTTTGACGAGCCGTGGAAGGGCGAGCCCGGCGCCGTGGGGCCGCACTGGGGGCTCGTGCATTACACCCTGTCGCTCTATGTCATAGGCTCCGGCGAGGTGACCGGAGCCGGCCACTACGACGCTTGGCGCACAGCGACACTTTCTGCGACGCCTGCCCCGGGCCACCAGTTTGACGGATGGTCGGGTGACCTCACCGGCGACGAGAATCCGGCGGAGCTATTCATGGACTCGGACAAGTGTGTGGCAGCTCACTTCCGGCCGAGTGCGATTGAGCACGGGACGGTCTGGGCGGGGTCGAGCTGGAGGACGGTCAACCTGACGGCGCCGTTCAGCGACCCGATCGTGGTTGCCGGCCCTGCCACCAGCATCGGCTGGCAGCCGGGCGTGGTGAGGGTGCGCAGCGTCACCCCCACATCCTTCCAGATCAGGTTCCAGGAGTGGGACTACCTGGACGGCGTGCACTGCGCAGAGCTGATCCACTGG
>CAYYNS010000006.1:0-16276 GCA_964473085.1 uncultured candidatus Brocadiaceae bacterium | reverse complement strand
AGAAGCTCCCCTCGAACGGCATGGTCTTGCGGGCCATGCCTTCTTCGGGGTCGTCGAAGAACACGTGGGCAGTCTCTGGCAGGACGCCCTCGACGTGGACCTCGACCGTAAGCGACTCGCCCTGGAGGCACTCGGCGTCGCCGGGGTAGACGGTCAGGACCGTGTCGGTGATCGGCGGGATGAACCTGTGGGGGGCGCTGTAGCGGCGCACCGCGTTGGCAAAGTGCCGCGAGAAGCCGATGGCGTAGACGGCCACCACCAGCAGGAGCGCGGCGGCCCACCTGCCCCATTGCCACAGGGGCCGGGTGCTGGTGGAGCTTGCCATGTCGCAGGTGCGCACTGCCCGCACGGTCTCGTCAAGCTGCGAGATGACCAGCCTGCGCGTGACAGGGTCAGTGGTCCGCTCCTTCTGGAGCAGCACGGCGTTGATGAGCCGGTTGTCCAGTTCGGGATAGCTGCGCTCGACGTGCCGGGCGACCGTTTCGTCGTTGCGGCCGCGCAGCAGCCGGTAAGCAAGCTCGAACACGATCAGGTAGGCGACGGCAGCGAGGAAGACGACCAGTCCGACCGCCCTCGCCGCCCGGGGCAGCGCGACCAGGTTGTCGGCCACCAGCGCGATGAGCAGCACGACCAAGACGATCGTGAGGCCGCGCAGCAAGCTACTGGCAGCGTCCACTGCGCGCCAGGCACGCCGGGCCTGGTCGAGTCTGGCCTTCACCAGCTCAATCCGCCTGTCACTGGGCGAGAGCCTTGTCTCCATCGTCGTTCGGGTTTGCCTTGACTGGTGGGATTGGCGACTCGTCCGTCGCCATCAGCTTGAGCGAGAGCGTGAGGTCCGGGTGCGCCGCGTCCACTACATGCCCAGCGAGGTCGGGCAGGATCACGATCTTCTCGCGCGGGTCGCTGGGATCGGGCGAGAGCTCGCGCGTCAGGTAGAAGCGCCTGACGATCTGCCACTCCTGCTGCGGCTTCTCCATGAGCCAGACTTCGTAGCGGCGCAGGAACTTGACCCACGCCCACTTTTCGGGGTCAGACCAGGCGAGCCGGCCCCTGCGTTCCTGACGCACCAGCACGTAGGCCCTCTCTGTGTTGCCAGCGCCGTAGACTGGTTCCTGGAGCTCGAATACGTCGGTGAGCTCCTTTGCCCAGTTTTGGATCTCGGCAAGCACACCCGCGTCGAGGCGGGAGCACTCTGGGTCCCGCTCGCGGCTGAAGTAGGCGTAGATCGCCCGGTCCGTCACAGCGATGAGGTCGTAAGTGCCCGCGGTGCAGTCGGTGAAGGCGAACCCGCCTGCGGCGGAGAGCTTGCCCTCAAGGCAGAAGTCGCCCTGGCGGCTGATCGCCTTCATAGTGACGAGCCGCTCGCCCTCGGGCAGCTCGACGCTGCCCCGGATCGTTCCCATGACGCCGCCGCCCTCGCCCCCAAAGGTGACCGACTCGACATAGATCAGGTCTTCGAGCGCCTCGCCTACCTTGCCCTCCATCTTCCTGACGAGCGCGAGACGCCGGCGCTCGCCACCGCTCTCCACAAACAGCGTCCGCCCTATGATGTGGCCTTCGATTGCATGGCCGTCGTGGAACGTAACCTTCATCCTGAACTTGCGGACCGGATAGAGCTCTCCCGTGTAGACCTTTTCGTCCCGGCCGTCCTCACGGAAGAACCATTTCTTGTCCATGTACTGCTCTTCGACGACGGTCCTGAACTCTTTCATGTCGGACAGGGGGACGTTGTAGTATCTCTGCTGGGCCTGGTTGTAGATCTTGAGCGTGCCCTGGGGGATCGTGACCTTGCCCTCGATGGTGGTGCCGTCGCTGAGGCGCACGGTTGCGTCGCGCCACTGGTCGGCGCCCAGCGTAATGCACGCTGCCAGCGCACGCAGGATGACTACGATGCCGGCGGCACGCACAGTAGAGGCCCAGCACGTGGACATGATCCGCTCTTGCTCGGACTCGCTGAAGAACCTCCCCCACACTGTATTATATCCCGCAGGCGCGCATGCGGGCAACCCCGCCGGCGCTTCAGCTCAGCGCGAACTTTTTGCGCACGATCCACTCCAGGGCCACGCATGTCAGGAACGCGAGGTAGAACGGGCCCGGCGCCTTCCAGGGGTTGAGGTCTTCGTGGTAGGTGATGCTGCGGCGCCGTTTTTCGAGTTCCTGCGGGATGCGGCCGGCCGTGGCGAGGGTGTGGAACTGGCCTCCGGTCTCACTGCTGATCGCCCGCAGGGCAAACTCGTCCGCGTCCACGCGGTCGAACTCCGTGGTGGCCTCTCCTACGACGAACTCGAACTCGGCCTGGCCGAGGACGCCCTGGCCGTCCGAGGCAGAGACGACGGCGCGGTAGATGCCGTCTACTGGCGGCTGGAACGTCGCCTGGTACTGGCCGAGGCTCAGCGGCATGTGCTGGAACTCGACGCCTGCCGCTTCCTCGGTGTACTTCCCGCCCCTGGAGTTTTCCTTCTGGATCGGCGCGGGGTAGTGGACCTGTGCCTTGACGGTGGCATTGTCGAAAGGCTCCTTGTCGCGCCCGCGCACCTGGGCCTCAAGCACCACGTTTTCGCCGAACTTGTATTCGACCTTTGTGGGCCAGGCTGTCACGAACTCCTTGCCCTCAGGGGACTCGCTTTTGCGGCCGGCGAGCCAGCGCACCGACTGCCGCCAGAACCTGTAGTATGGCGAGTCGAGGCCCCTGGCCTCGAGCTGGAACTTCCACTTCCACGTCGTGTCGGCCGTAAGGGAGAGCACCTGGCCGCCGCCGAAGCGCTGAATCACGACAATTGGCAGCGGCTCGGCGCCGACCCTCTCTGTGGGGTGAACGGCGAGCACGGTGGCGCCCGGTTTGCCGCCGGTGACGCGGTTGGCGCCGCTCAAGAGCGCCCGTTGGGACCCCTCAGCGAAGAAGTCCGTGCAGCCCTCGAACACTGGATGCTCGCGCCCGGCGGCAGTGAGCCTAGGGGCGAAGGTTTCCTCCACGTGCCCGTCGAGCTTGCCGCCCATCCTGACGGGCAGCACGTCGGCCAGCGCGCTGGCAGCCCAGTCGCCGGGGCCGTAGGCGTGATAGCCGCCTATGCTGAGCAGGCCGCCGCCTTCTGCCACGAAGTCCTTGAGCCCCCGGATCTGCCCCTCGGTGAACTCGTCGCGGGCGATGTCGCCGACGATCACGACGTCGAATTTCTGGAAGTCCTCTTTGCGGGAGGGAAGCCCGCGCGTCAGGTCAACGCCCCGGTCCACCCCCTGCAGGTAGAATCGGTCGCGGCGCAGCTTTACCATGCTTGTCAACTCGACGTTCGGGTCGCTCTCCAGCACACGGCGTAGGAACCTGTACTCCTCCCGCGGCACGCCCTCCACGATGAGCGTGCGGATCTTAGGGTCAGTGACGCGCACGGTGAAGTTTCGCGTGTTGTTTTCCTCGATTACCTCGCCGGGTAGCTTGGGCAGGGAAAGCGTGAGCTTGTGTATGCCGACCTGCTTCGGGGTGAACTCGACCTTCACCTCCTGCGTGCCGTCCTGGCGGGGGAACTGGACGCTCTGGCGCGCCAGCGCCTGGTCGCCCTTTGTGAGCGCGAGGTCCAGCAGGCGCTCCTCGGCGGCGAAGTGGGGCAGGCCGTAGTTGGACAGGCGCACGGCAAGCGTCGCCTTGTTGTTCACGATGAACTCCAGGTTGTGAGGCGTGCTTGCGATCCCGATGTCAACGAACTTGCCCCTCTCGGCTACCCTGCCGCCGACGGCCACGCCGTAGACGGGCACTCCGAGGAAGCGGGCGATCTTCAGGGGATCCTCACCCGTAGTGTTGACGCCGTCGCTGAGCAGCACGACCCCTGAGAGCGATGACTCGCCGACGCGCGAGACGGCCTCCTTGAGCGCCTCGCCGATGGCGGTGGCGCTCTGTGTTGCCTGCAGTGCTGCGTCCGGGCGTACCTCGGCGGCGTAGGGGCCGAAGGCGAACAGGCGCACCTTCTGCGTCCTGGCAAGCTCGCGCAAGACCTGGTGCGGCTCCTCCCGCAGGAGGTTGAGGGCGGCTTCCAGCCGGCTGCGGCCCCCCGTGGCGTCCTGGATGCTCATGCTCTCCGACACGTCTATCAGCACGACGGCCTGCGTGTCTTCTTTCTGTGTGTGGCTGTAGCGGATGACGGGCTTGAGAAGGAACAGCGTGACCAGGACGATGCCGAGGATGCGCAGGATGCTCAGCAGCCTGAACACGCGCGCGGGCAGGCTGCGCTTCTTCCTGCGGTAGAACACGTAGGACAGTGCGGCGGCGAGAACGCCCAGGCCGAGCACGGCCGCCGCCGGCCATGTCCCCGTGAGTGCTATTTCCCAGTTCTTCATCTGTCTGTAGCGTGCGGGCCCGCTCGGTCCCGGCCCTCGCCCTATCCGTGTTTCAGGGCGACATTCGCCACGTAGGATTCGCAGGCGGCCACGATGATGGCGAGCGCCAGCAAGAAGTCCCACAGGGGCAGCCCCTCCCTGGCGCGCTGGACGATGGCGCGCAGCTCGTCGGGGTTACGCACCGCAACGACGTCCGGGGTGCCGAGTTCCTTGGCTGCCTCCCCGATGGGCAGCCTTTCCAGGTTGCTTTCCCTTACGGGCACGTTCACGGCGAAGTAGTGGACGCGTCGCACGCTCGGTCCAAGCGCGATCTCAGCGCGGTAGACGCCGGGCAGGTCAGTCTTGTCGAAGATAGCGCTGTTCTCGCCGCCGATGGGTTTGCTCTGCACCTGGTGGGGGACTGGCTCCTGCCCCTTGGCAAGCTGCTCGGGCGTCGGGGGCGGAAAGAAGCTTACGTTGACGGTGCCGCGCGTCTCAGGAATGCGAAGGCGGTAGGCCATGCCGACGGTGGCGGAGGACTCCTGGGCCTCGGGCCCTGCTGCGTAGTAGATGATGCGGTGCAGGATCGGCAGGAAGTAGGGCTTCAGCGGCAGGTTGCTCCAGTCGGGCGTGCATGAGGTCGTGCACACCAGGACGGTCCCCGCGCCAACCCGCCGCTCCGCAAGCAGTGGCCCGCCGTCAAGCTCTACGACGTACGGGTTTGTACCTTCCTCGGTCGGCCCGGCTTCCAGAGAGATGAACTGGCGCACCTGAGTGGTCTTGAGCGTGATCTCCTCGACTATGTCCTGGAGGATCGGGTGGCGGGCGTTGACGTTCGTGACGTGGAAGAAGGCGTCCTGTTCGCTGCGGGCCAGTTGCACGCGGCCGAGCTTGCCGGGCAGTAGCTCGAGCGGGTTACGCTCGGCGTCCGGGGTTGCTGCAGCGGGTTCTTCGCCGGGGCCGCGCACGACCTCAGCAGGTGGCAGGGCGGAAGGCCCGATCGCTACGTTGTAGGAGGCCGGGTCCACCTTGTCGCCGCAGAAGATGAGCAGCCCGCCGCCTGCGCGCACGTGAGCCGTGAGCTTCTGGGCCGCCTCCTGCTCCAGGCGCGCTACGTTCGCCAGGATCACGCATGCATAGTCCTCCAGCCGCTCGGCCACAAGCTCGCGGTCCGTGACGATCTTCGGGCGGATGGGGGAGAGCAGCTCTCCAGTGCGGCTGCGGGCCTCCAGGGCGAGCCTCAGGTAGAAGGCTCCGTCGCGGTAGGGGATGATCGAGGGGTCGCCGTTGACGACCAGCACCGGCACCTTCTCCTTGACGTCCACCGCGTAGAACCACGCGTTGTCCGCTGGGAGGTCGTCCTGGGAGAGCTCCACGCGGCCGGTGTACTGGCCGAGGCGGTCGAACAGGTGGTGGAAGACCACGGTGCGTTTGCCACCGGCTGCGAGGCCGACCTGCTGCTGTTGGATCTTACTGTCGCCCAGGAACATGGAGAGTTCCAGGACGGCGTTGCGCGAAGCGGTGTTCTGGACCTCGCAGTAGAGGCTGGCGACGGTGCCGCCGGCAGTGATGCGGCGCCCGAAATCGGCGCCAGCGAGCGTGAGGTTCTGCTTGGCGTCCGTGCCGACGTCCACCAGGAACACGGGCACTTTTGGGGGGATTTCCTTGCTCACCGCCTCCAGGCCGCCAGTCCAGCAGAGCTTCTGCATGTCGGTGACGACGTAGATCTCTTTGCGCTCGTTGATGCTGAGCTTGAGGCTTTTAAGGGCGCGCTTGAGCGGGGTGCTCAGCTCGCCGGTGCCGTAGCCAGGCTCCATCTTGTCGAGGGCAGCGCGCAGGTCTGCGCGCGCCGTGGTCGGCGGCAGTGGGGCGGTCTGGCGGGAGTCCAGCAGCACCAGCACGACGGCGTCCTCTCCGCTGAGGCCGTCGAGGATGTCGAGGGCTGCCTGCCTGGCACGGGCGAAGGCCGTGGAGCCCCTGTCAACCAGGCGCATCGAATAGGTGTTGTCGAGCACGATGGCGACGGTGGTGGGGATGTGGCCGGCTTTGAGGGCGGGCAGGGGGGCGCCGTGCCTGCGGGCGAGGAATGCCCCTACAAGCGCGGCAAGGAGCAGGAGCCTCAGGGCGAGCAGCAGCAGCTCCTTGAGCCGGTAGCGACGATGCACGCGCTGGTCAACGAGGCACAGGAAATAGAGCGTGCTGAACGGCAGGGGCTTCGCCTTGCGGCGGTAGACCATGTGGATGATGATCGGTATGGCCAGCGAAGCCCACAGGATGTGCACCATCACAGGCAGCCTTTCTGCACGAGCGGCGGCCCCGCTTATTTCGTCCTATCTCGCTTCGACAGGTACGCTGCAAGCATGAACTCGAAGGGTGCGTCGGTCGTGACGAGCTGATAGTCTATGGCCGAGTTGCGGCAGTCTCTGCGATAGCGGTCTATGAAATCGCGGACGTTGGCGAGGTATTCATCGCGGATGACCTCGGGGCGCGTCTGGAGCTTCTGGCGCGTCTCCATGTCCCTGAATTCCACAAGGCCGCGGAACGGGAATTCCATCTCGGCCTTGTCGAAGACGTTGAAGACGATCACCTCGTGGCGGTCGTGGCGGAAGTGTTGCAGGGCGTTCATCACGGTGTCCTGGTCGTCTACAAGGTCGCTGATGACGACGACCAGGCCGCGACGCTTCAGGCTGGTGGCGATCGAGTGGAGCGCGTCGGCGATGCCGGTGAGGCCCTGGGGCCTGATGTCTTCGAGCCGGTCAAGGATAAACTTCATGTGGGCGGGGCTGTTGCGCGGCGGTATTCTCTGCAGGACGGTCTCCGCGAAGATCATCAGCCCCACCTGGTCCCTCTGGTGGACCATCAGGTAGGTGAGGGCGGCAGCCAAGAAGCAGGCGTACTCGAACTTGCTGACGCCGTCGGAGCGGTAAGCCATCGAGCCGCTGGCGTCCAGCAGCAGCGTGCAGGTCATGTTAGTCTCTTCTTCGTATTCCCGCATGTACTGCTTGTCGGTGCGGGCATAGACCTTCCAGTCGAAATGCTTGAGGTCGTCTCCGTGGATGTAGGGGCGGTACTCTGCGAACTCGGTGCTGAAGCCCTTGAAGGGGCTGCGGTGCAGGCCGCTGATGTAGCCCTCGACGACCGTGCGAGCGAGGAGCTGGAGGTTGCCGAGGCGGGATAGCTTCTCGGGGGCGAAGTACTTGCTTTTGGGGCCTCTGCGCATATCGCTCCGCGGGCGGCGCTCCTGAGCCCAGAGCTGTCACGAGGATCGGAACCGCAGGCCGCCTGACAGGCGCTTGCCGTCATGGCCTTCCGCGTTTCTGTGCCCCCGTAACGGCGCAGCCCTATGGGCTGACCTTACCGGGCTGTGACTTTTTCTTGGCGGCCTGGACAGGCGGAGCGGGCGCCTCCGCTTTCTTGCGGGCGTAGAACTCCTCGTCCGGCTCGGGGATGTTCTCCAGCAGCTTGTCAATCACGCCCTCGACGGTGATGCCCTCACTGTCGGCGTTGAAGCTCGTTATGACGCGGTGTCGCAAGACGGGATGGGCGAGGGTGCGCACGTCGGAGCACGAGACGTTGGTGCGGCCGTGGATGAGCGCATGGGCCTTGGCTCCGAGCACCAGGTACTGTGCGGCCCGTGGGCCGGCGCCCCATTCGACCCAGTCCTTGATGAACTGCGGCGCCTCGCTGGACTCCGGCCGCGTGGCGCGCACCAGGTCGGTGACGTAGTTGAGGACGTGGTCGCTGACCGGCACGCGCCTGACGATCTGCTGCACGCGCACGATCTCTGCGGCGTCCATCACCCTGGCGGCGTGAGGCAGATGCTCGGTCGTGGTCGTCTTTACGATCTCCAGCTCCTCGGGCCGCGATGGGTAATCCACCAGGATGTTGAGCATGAACCGGTCGAGCTGGGCCTCGGGCAGAGGGTAGGTGCCCTCCTGCTCAATGGGGTTCTGGGTGGCAAGCACGAAGAAGGGCTGCTGGATCTCGAAGTCGCGTCCGCCGGCCGTCACGCGGTATTCCTGCATGCATTCCAGCAGGGCTGCCTGGGTCTTCGGCGGCGTGCGGTTGATCTCGTCTGCCAGCAGGATGTTGGTGAAGACCGGGCCTGGCTGGAAGCGGAACTCGCGCCGCTGCGTCTCCGGGTCTATCTCCAGGATCTCGGTGCCGGTGATGTCACTGGGCATCAAGTCGGGCGTGAACTGGATGCGCTTGAAGTCCAGGTTCATTGTCTGAGCGATCGTGCGCACGATGAGGGTCTTTGCCAGGCCAGGCACACCGACCATGAGCGCGTGGGAGCGGCAGAACATGGTGATGAGCACCTGTTCGAGCACCTCATCCTGGCCCACGATCACCTTCTTGATCTCACGCAGCAGCGTGTCGCGCGCGGCGGCCAGTCGCCCAATCAGTTCTTCGTCTTCCGGCCTGCGGTAATGTCGCTCGGCGGAACTCGGAGCGGTGGCCACATGGGGGGCCGCCGGCGGCTCTTCGTCTTCAGCCCTGAGCTGATGCACGGGCTGTGGCTTCGCCTGGACGGTGTCCGCGGCGCCACTTTGGTGCCCGGCAGGCGCCCGAGGGTCAGCGGCGGCCTGAGCCGCGGCTGGCTTCGCCTGCGCATCGCCCTTGTGATCTTCAGGCTTGCCTTTCGTGCTGCCCACTTTTGGTGCTCCTATGGGGAACGATCTATAGAGCGTCAGCAAGGACCTGCGGAGATAAGCGCTGCCCCACGGCCTTCGGAACCGCAGGAGGTCAGTGCGTCATCGAGTAGAGGACGATGTTGACGCCCAGCTTCATTGCATCTTCGTGCGCGATGTCGCGCCCAAACGGATGGTCGAAGCCTCGCCACCCGCCCCCCAGCCCATACGGGCAGTAGATGACCGGCGTGGTGCCGCCCAGCGATATTCCCTCCAGTGGCTGGGGCGATGGCACCTCGCCGATGCTCGCCAAGTAGGGCGCATGCTGCACGGCGTTGATGTCATAGAGGATATGGTACACGGCGTGGTCAGCGGGGAGCGGCTGGAGCGGGTTTGCCGGCAAGACGCGGGCGATCTGCTGCCTGAACGCCTTGTCGAACTCGCGGGAACCGCAGCAGGGGCTGGCCAGCAGGAAGCCGCCGCCGCGCAGGTAGGTCCTGAGCGACTGCACCTCTGCATCCTTCAGCACGAAGTCGTAATGGCCCGTCAGGTAGAGGAACGGGTAGTCCAGCAGGCCCTCCGAGCCGAGCTGGAGGGCGCGGTGCACGAACTTGACCTCCGCGCTTGTCTTTGTGGCGACCGTCTTGAGGAGGTTGCCGATGTTGTTGGTCTGCGAGTCCCAGTTCTCGCCCAGGACGGCCTGGGCGAACTGGAAGTCGCCGCGCGCCCGTTCCTTGTCCTCGTAGTAGGTCTTCGCCGTGCTCTGGTATTCGCCGATCCGGTAGGTAGCGAGGGCATAAGCGACCATGTTGACCCCGAGGCGGCGGGCGTCGTTCGGGTGCACGTTGAAGGCGCCTTCGCGGATGTGACCGTCCCAGCCGCAGCTCAGGTCGTAGCGCGACAGGATGATCGCCGTGCGGCAGCCGATGTCAACGCCGAAGAACAGCGGCTCGCTGTTCGGCGCGTCGGGGACGGGCCTCGTATACTCCACCCGCTCCGCGTCGTAGAAGCAGTGGAACAGCGGGTGGTTGAGGTCGAGCTTGCGGAAGGGCCGGTCGGGCAGCACGCGGCTCATCTGTTTCAAGAAGGCCTTGAAGAAATCAGGGTCTCCGAAGCACGTGTCGCCCCAGATCGTGCCGCCTGCCCGCACGAACTCCCGCAGGCGCTCGACTTCGGCGTCGCTGAGCTGAAAGGAATCGCTGCCCGTGTAATAAAAGATCGGATACTGTGCTGGGTCGGGCGCGAAGGCTTCGAGCGGCCCGCGCTTGTGCGTGTAGCGAAGGCCCAGGGCTGAGTTGGCGAGGTTCAGCAGCACGGGGATGTCGCCCGGGTCCTTGTTCCAGTCGTGATAGCGGATCGTCTGTCCTTCACTCTGGACCTCCTTGACGTCCCCGAACTGGATCTTCGCAATCAGCACGGGTGGGGCTGGCTGCCTCTTGCGCTCCGTGCGCCTCTGTGGGGTGACGGGCAGGGGGAGCGGCGGCATGCCCTCGCCGCCCATACGCTTCTGCGGCGGCGCCGGCTCTTTGGTCCCGCACGGCCCCTTCGGGATGTTGAACTCCTCTGCAGCGGCCAGGTGCGCTGCCAACATCCCCCCGACCAGTCCCAGCAGAACCGGTCGCAGCCTCATGTGCGCCTCGTGAAGAAGCAAGCCCCCCGCCTAATGCTCCTTCGTACATGCTGCGAATCACTGGCTACTATACCACTTGTGGTACGGCCAGTCAAACAATGCGTTGCGTTCAGGTGCTGCGCTTCCCGTCTCGGATCGCCTCGATCTCCTCGCGGCTGTAGAGCCTGCCCTGGCCGACACCCTTGCAGCGGGTCCTCAGGGCTTCCCAGCGGTCCCGGCTCATGAGCAGGTGCGACCAGAACGGGAACGTGCGGCACTGGATCGGGCGGGCCTCGTAGATGCTGCATCCAGCGGGGGTGAGGAACACGCAGTCGCCGTTGGGCCGCTCCATGAGGCTGATGCGGAACAGGACCTGCCGGCAGTAGCGGCCGACCAGCTCCTGTTCGGGCACGCTGAGGTAGCGAGATATCCTGCTGATGTCGTCGTCGGTCAGCCAGACATAGCCCGGCTCGCCGGCGCAGCACCGTCCGCAGCGGCCACACTGGAACCGTAGGCCCTGCGCATACCACGGAGGATCGTCTGCGGACCTATCGCCTCTGGGCCACCTCATGAGGAGACTCCCATGCGAGGCGGAGACTGGAAGCGGCAGCGGCTATGCGGGGCTTTGGGCGGGAGCGGGTAGGTCGCCGGCAGCCTTGCCCTTTTCCGCTGCGGCGGCGGGAGTACCTTGCGTGGCGGAGCTCGGCGCGACTTTCGATCCCCGCACCCCAAGCAGGTCCTCGGCGGTCTTGCCCTCCATGACCATCTGGACCTCTGCGGAGGTGAGAGTTTCGAACTTCAGGAGAGCCTCGGCGATGGCCTTGAGTTCCTTCGCGTGTTCCTTGCAGATCCTGGTAGCCTCTTCGTGAGCGCGGTGCAGCAACGCCCGTATCTCCTCGTCAATGAGCTGTGAGATCTGCTCGCCGTGCCTCTTGGCGCGGGTGATCTCGCTGCCGAGGAACACGTGTTCTTCTTCGTCGGAGTAGCACACGGGTCCCAGGCGCGCGCTCATGCCCCACTGGGTAACCATCTTGCGGGCGAGCTTGGTGGCGGCCTCGATGTCGTCCTTGGCGCCGCTGGACACGTCCTGGCAGAAGAGCTCTTCCGCCACGCGGCCGGCCATGTTCATCGTGAGGATGCCCTCGCATTCTTGCCGGCGCAGCCCATATTTGTCTTTCTCTGGCAAGATCATGGTCATGCCGAGTGAGAGCCCCCGAGGGATGATCGTCACTTTGTGCAGGGGCTCCACGTAAGGGTGAAGCATGGCGACCAGCGCATGGCCGCTCTCATGATAGGCCGTCATGAGCCGGTCTTCCTTGCTCATGATGCGACTGCGCTTCTGGCGACCGAAGCGGACCTTGTCGCGCGCCTCCTCCAGGTCGTCCATCTGCACCCACTTCTTGCCCTTGACGGCGGCAAGGATCGCGGCCTCGTTGACCACGGCTTCCAGGTCGGCGCCACTGAAGCCCGGCGTGCCGCGTGCGATCATGGCGAGCTCCAGCCCCGGCTCTGTCTTCACCCTGCGGGCGTGCACCTTGAGGATGGCCTCGCGGCCAGTCAGGTCCGGCAGGTCCACGACGATCTCGCGGTCGAACCTGCCCGGCCTCAGCAGCGCAGGGTCGAGCACGTCGGAGCGGTTGGTGGCTGCCATGACGATGATGCCGTCGTCGCGATTGAACCCATCCATCTCGGCCAGGATAGCGTTTAGGGTCTGTTCGCGCTCGTCGTGTCCCCCGCCGAGTCCCGTGCCCCGCTTTCGCCCCACCGCATCTATCTCATCCAGGAAGATGATGCAGGGCTGGTTCTCGCGGGCCTTCTGGAATAGGTCGCGCACCCGCGCCGCCCCCACGCCGACAAACAGCTCGACGAAGTCGGAGCCGCATATGCTGAAGAACGGGACGCTGGCTTCGCCAGCGACAGCCTTCGCCAGCAGGGTCTTGCCCGTGCCCGGATAGCCCACCAGCAGGATGCCCCGGGGAATGCGTGCCCCGACGCTCCGAAACTTATCGGGGTTCTTGAGGAACTCGACCGTCTCCTGGAGTTCCTCCCTCGCCTCGTCCACGCCGGCCACATCGTCAAAGGTCACCTTCGACTTCTCCTTGTGGGCCAGACGCGCGTTGCTTTTCAGGAACGGGAACACGCCGTCCCGCGCCGCCGCCATCCTCATCTGCCGGTTCCAGAAAAAGATCATCACCGCCACCAGCAATAGCAGAGGCACGACGTTCATCGCCACCATCGGCCAGACGCTGGAACCTTCGACGAACCGGAGCGCCTGAGGATTGCTTTTCGGCAGATATTGCTTCCACCGGTCAATCACGGTGGAGTCGAGGTAGTCCTCCTTGACGTTGAGCTTGAACCTGGTGTAAGGGGCGACGGTCGGCCGCAGGGTGCCCGTGACCCGCTTGCCTTTGACGACAAGCGTCTGGATGTTGCCGGCCGTGAGGTGATCCTCGAACTGCATCAGGGTCAGCTCTTTCTCCTGGGGCCGCTCGCTCTTTTTGATCAGCACCGCTCCCACCAGCACACCGCCGATCACGATGAGCCACAGGAATAGCTGGCGGCCGATCTGCGAGCGCGGTTGCTTGCCGGCGCCCGGACCTTCCCTCATGCCCCGGCCACCCGGATTCTTGTCCACGTCCCGGCTCACGCTTCACGAACCTCCTTGGCAGCCTCTCGCCCGCCAACCCCGAAACGTGTCAGGCGCCACACATGCTTATTCTACCACTGTTGCTCCAGGGATTCCACGATGCGCTGCGCGAGCTTGCGAAAAAGCCACGTCTCCACGGGGTCGGCCCGCGCCAGCGCAACGGTCTCCGTTTCCATCACGCTCCGCGAGGGCACGATGTCCCGCTTTGTCAGGTTGTCCTTCCACTTGTAGCGGACTGTCGCCTGGGCGCGCTTCAAGAGCACCTGATCGTCAACGCTCTTGGTCACGACGCTCTGCGTAAACTCGACAAGCTCGCCCTCCAGGGTACTGTCGGCTTCGTCCTTCGGCGCGATGCGTAGATGCGTGTGGAGCTTCAGCTCTTCGACGATGGCCCTTGTCAGGTCCACCTCCAGGCCCCGGCGCCACGTCTGGTTATCGAGCACCGGCACGTGCACGGTGCGGATGTCGTCCCGGATGAGCGACGACGTCGAGTAGCCGCAGCCTGTCAGCACGATGGCAGTCAGGCCCAGGCCCACCAGCGCCAGGACGCTGCAAGGGGTCCGCCGGCAGGCTTCCCGATGGGCTGACGCTTTCATGGTGCTGCGCCCTCCTCTTGTGTCTTGGCTCTGACGCCTGGGAGGTCGAGCGTTCGGTGCTCGCCCCTCACGGGCACGGCCTCGCGGTCCAGCACCTGCTTGATCTGTTGCTTGGCCCACTTGGCCTCAGGGGTGTCAGCCAACTCGGACTCGATGTAGCGCAGGTAGGGCAGGGCAGCGGTGGGCCTGGCGGCCGGGCCGAGATAGTATTCGGCGACGGCACGGTAACGGGCCGCCTGCTTTGCACGCACCTCGGCCATGTCCTTGCGGGCCTTTTCCGCAAGGGCGTGGTCCGGAAATGTTGTGACCAGGCTGCGGAAGGTCCTCTCGGCCTCGTCAAGATGCTCCCCGCCGCGCCCTGCCCGCCCGGCCGCCTTCAGGTTGCACTCGCCAATCTTGTACCACGCGTAGGGCACCCAGGGGCTGTCTGGGTGATAGTCTATCAACTCCAGGTAGGCATCGCTGGCGCGCAGGTAGCGACCGGCTTCCAGGATCGCGTCCGCCTTTGCGAGCTGACACCGCACGGCGAACTCCTCCGACGGCGCCTGCGCGACCAGGCGGTCGAACAGGGCCACGCCCCCGTCAAGGTCTTGCTCCATCCTGCCGCTGGCCGCGCGCGATTGCATCTCGTAGACAGACTGCCTCATTTCGGTCTGCGGGTAGCGTTTCTGGAAGGCTTCCCACTCGTCAAACGCCACTGCGTAAGAGTGCGCTGCAAAGTGGCCGAGCCCCACCAGGTAGCGCGCTTGCTCCGACCAGTCGGCGTCGGGGTGCTCGCGCAGTAGCGCCTCAAGCAGGGCAACCCCGCTCACCGGCTGACCGGCGGCGATGAGCGCCGCTGCATGCCGGAACCGTGCCTGCGCCGAGTCGCGGGGGGCGTTCAGGTCTACCTCGCCGGTATCGGGCATCCACACCTCGACGGCCGCCGCCGATGCTGCCCAAAAGCAGGCGGCGAGCGCCAGAATCGCCGCCGCATGGCCAAGCGCTGGATGCCATGAGCCACGGCCCATGAACTGCCCTCCGTGGGCGCACCGCGCCCGCTTGAGCCTCGCAGTCCCGCGGACACAGCCCTAATAAGCGCATTGTAGCATAATCAGGCGTGGCAATTCACGGCGGGCAGGAAGGACGGCCTGGCGCGGGGGTGCTATCGGTATGTAGCGGCAGGGGAGGGCGACTGTGCAGCTCCTGTCGCGCGCCCGGGGGACGGTGCCGTAAGACGGGCGTCCGTGCCCCCGCCGACCGGGCAGGCGTGACGCATTGACGCTTGACTCTGGTGCGCATGGTGGTACAATTCGTTGTTGCTGCTGCACTATTGGTTCCCCGGTAGCTCAACGGTAGAGCGGGTGGCTGTTAACCACTAGGTTCGAGGTTCGAGTCCTCGCCGGGGAGCCATACCCCTTTGTAGCGGATTTATTCGCGCCTTCCCGTTAACGCATGGCGCCGAGAGCGAAAGCTTCCGGGGTTTTCGTATATCTCGCCCCTGCGCAACCCTTTGGCACCACTCCGCCAGCCTGCCCGTACTCTCCGTTTCGACAGAGAGTTTCTGCGGTGCGAACGCAACCATGACGGTTGCTCCCGCACCCCAGAAACCCGCGCCAAAACTCTCCGATTCTCCGTTTCACAACCCTCTCCCTGTTAACAACCGCGTTCGCTTTGCACCCCAAGAGCAACCCTTCCGGACGCCGGCAGTAGATGCCGTCATCTGATTTCCACAGACGTACAGGACCGTCAAAGAATCTCAGCACCGGCAGCTTTGGCCGCTTCGCGGAACATGTCGCGGATCACATCCAGAAACCCGGTCGCCTCGGGATCGGGTGTCCCACCCGGTATCGGCGCAGCACTCTCATAGATGCCGCGGATGTCTCGCGCTCTCACGGATGTGGACCCCCGCCCGATGTGGCTGTAAGCTTGGCCCCACGCGGCTAAGTGTTCACGAAACAGGCGGTCCTTCAACAAGAGGTGGAGTCGGGAATATGTTTCCCTCCTGACCTTGTCAATTGCCGCGTCTTTGGCATCGGTCGTCGCCATAGCTGGGCGCCACTCACGCGGCGTTGAGATAAACGCCGCCAAGCGTTCAGACAGCATCTTGATCAGGTCGGCCACCGGCCGAAGGGTGTCGTACTCGTCCGCCCACTGCAGTGCAAAGCGTCTGGAGAGTGCCTTCACGCGCGTCCAGTGTTCCCTGATTACGGCTGGCTTGTACTCAAGGCCGAGCACGGCGTTCCAGTACTCATGGAACTGTTCAGCTCCCAGGCGGACACCTAGGACCAAGTTCCCGGAGTCATACACTGGTGTCACAGCTACAGCTTCAGGCCGCAAGGCAGCTTGCGTAAACAAGTCGATAAGTCCATCGAGGGCTCCTCTTGTCCGTCTTGCGCCGGCAGGCAACTCCTCCTGAACCCGCTCAAGGAAGAAGACACGGTTGCCAAGCCGCCGCCGAAGCCTTCGGCCCGTATCGGCTCCGATGGCCTCCCCCACCGCCTCGACT
>CAYYNS010000005.1:1182-17163 GCA_964473085.1 uncultured candidatus Brocadiaceae bacterium | reverse complement strand
AGCAGCGTGCTGCGCGGCAGGTGAAAGTTCGTGATGAGCGCGCCCACGACCCGGAATTCGAACGGAGGGTATATGAACAGGTCAGCCCAGCCCTCTTGTTGTTCCCACCGGCCGCTGCGCGCCACGTGTTCCAGCACGCGGCAGCAGGTGGTGCCCGTTGCCACCACGCGCCTGCCTTCCCGGAGGGCCTCCTCAACCGCCCGGGCGGTATCACCAGGCAGCCAGTACCGCTCCGGCTCAAGCACGTGATCCTCAACGCGATCCGTGCGGACCGGGCGGAACGTCCCCGGGCCCACAAGCAGTGTGAGCGGCCGCACCAGGACCCCCCTCGCCTCAATCCGCCTCAGCAGCTCCCAGGTGAAGTGCAGCCCGGCCGTCGGGGCCGCCACCGCGCCGGGCTGATGAGCATAGACCGTCTGGTAGCGCTCCCGATCCAGCTCGGGCTGTTCCTGGGGCAGCCCGCGTTTGCGCCTGGCCCTCAGCACGTACGGCGGCAGGGGCATCTGCCCATGCTGGAGCACATCCTGCATGCGTTTGCCCGGCGGGCGCAGCGCCACCAGCCAGCAGCCGCCACCGCGCGGCTCCAGCAGCCCAAGCGCAGCCCCGGCCAGCTCGATGGACACCACCTCTCCAGCCCTGAGCCGGCTGCGGGCGTGCAGCATCGCAAGCCAGGCCTCGCCTTCAGCGCCTGCCTCGGCCCCGCAAGGCCGCACCAGCAACACCTCGACCCGACCACCCGTGGCGCGCCGCCCCTCAAGGCGTGCCGGGACGACACGGGCGTCATTGAGGACGAGCACATCGCCCGGCCGGAGCAACTCAGGGACGTCGGAAAATGACCTGTGCTCAACAGCGCCCGTGCGCCGATCAAGGCACAGGAGGCGAGACTGATCCCGCCGCTCCGTGGGGACAACGGCAACCAACTCGTCAGGCAGGCTGTAATCAAACAGGCTGAGCTCGGTCATCGTTTTCCTGCGCAGAGACCCGCCGTCTCATCGGCCATCCTGACCCCCGAATATGCCAGAGACTGCCCTGCCAAACAAGGCGCGCTGCAAGGGATAGGAAAAGAGAAAGGCCCGCAGCAAGTGCTTGAAATGGCAAGAAAAGTCAATTACATTTCCACTATGGCACCGGGCGTTTTTCAGGAAGGATTGAAACAATCGTGGCAGGAGGGCCTACCGGCCATCGCGACGCGTTCTGGCATGAGAGGCCAGCGTTCCGCATCCCGCTCCCGTCCGGCAAGGTCCTGGACACGCAGCGACGGGCGCTTGTGATGGGCGTGCTGAATGTCACGCCCGATTCGTTCAGCGACGCGGGCCGGTACTTCTGCCGCGAGCTCGCCGTCGAGCACGGCCGCCAGATGGCAGCCTCGGGAGCCGACATCGTGGACGTGGGAGGCGAGAGCACCCGCCCAGGCAGCGAGCCCGTGTCGGCCGAGGAGGAGAAGCGACGTGCCCTGCCCGTGATCGAGGAGCTTGCTGCCGACGGCGGCGCCACGATCAGCATTGATACGCAGAAAGCGGAGGTGGCGCGGGCAGCGCTTGACGCGGGAGCGCAGGTCATCAACGACGTGAGCGCCCTGCGGGCAGATCCTGAGATGGCGGCCCTGGCTGCCGAGCGCCGGGTGCCTGTATGCCTGATGCACATGCAGGGCAGCCCGAAAACCATGCAGGTAAATCCCACCTACCATGAGGTCGTGAGCGAGGTGATTCAGTGGCTGGCGCAGCGTGTGGAGTTTGCCGCCTCGCGCGGCATAGAGCGCGAGCGGCTCCTGGTGGACCCCGGCTTCGGCTTCGGCAAGACGCCCCAGCACAATCTTGAGCTGCTGCGCCGGCTGCACGAGCTCCACGCGCTCAGATGCCCGGTGGTGGTGGGCACCTCGCGCAAATCAACGATCGGTGCCATACTGAATGCCGACATGGGCGAGCGGCTCTATGGGACGCTGGCAAGCGTGGCCTGCGCGGTCATGGCGGGCTGCCACGTCGTAAGGGTCCATGACGTCAGGCCCGCGCTGGATGTCGTCAGGGTCTGCGAGGCCATCCGGCAGGGCATGAGGTGGAGGCCGTGAGCGAGTTCCTGGCGCACATCATCCACTGGTTCAGCACGCGCAGCACGATCCTGCTAAAGGCGGGCGTGGAGATATTCCTGATCTTCCTGATCGTTTACGCCTGCCTGGTCCTGCTTCAGGGAACCAGGGGGGTGGGCATCCTGAAAGGCCTGGGCGTATTCTTCGCCCTGCTCGTGCTCCTGACGCTGCTGGCAACGCGGTGGCTGCCGCTGGAGACAGTCAACTGGGTCCTGACAAGTCTGGGCCCCATAGTGCTGATTCCCCTGTTCATCCTTTTCCAGCCTGAAATCCGGCGGGCGCTGATCAGGCTTGGCCAGAACCCGCTGTTCGGCGTGTTGTTCCGGCCTCACGCCCGCTTCACCGACGAGCTGGTCAAGGCCACCTTCAGCCTGGCGCGAGACAAGATCGGCGCCCTGGTCGCCATCGAGCGACAGGACGGATTGTCCAGCTACGTGGAGAGGGGCGTGCGCCTCGACAGTGAGGTCTCCGCACAGCTAATCAAGACCATCTTCTGGCCCGGAACGCCCCTGCACGACGGCGCAGTCATCATACGGCAGCAGAGGATCGTGGCGGCCGGGTGCCTGTTCCCGCTCACGGAGAACCCGTACTTCTCCTCCGAGCTCGGCACGCGCCACCGCGCGGGTATCGGCATTACGGAGGAGTCGGACGCCGTGGCGATCATCGTAAGTGAGGAGACCGGCAGGGTATCCCTGGCGGTCAAGGGAGCGATACAGCAGGACCTGGACGAGAAGGCGCTTCGGCGCGCTCTGGAGGAGATCGCCGCCGAGGCGGTCCTGACACAGTGAGGGCCGCCGCAATGTTGCGAGACCTTGCAAAGTTCGTGTTCCGTAATGCCCAGCTCAAGCTCGTTGCCCTTACCATAGCCGTGGTGATCTGGGTCTACGCGAACTATCGGCTTACCGAGGAAGCCAGCGTCACGGTCCCGCTCAACGCCCGCCTCCCGGCTGAGTTCAGAATCGTTTACCAGAGCCACCGTAAGGTTCAACTGCGGCTGCGCGGGCCGCACTACCTGGTCAAGAGACGACAAGACGAGGCAGCGCAGGAGTCCCTGGTCATGACTGCCAACTTGAAGGCAGAAGATTTCGAGCAGGGCGTAGCGCGGCTCAAGCCCGATCCCGCGTGGCTGAACGTGCCGGAACGCGAGCTGGTGCAAACCGGCGTGACGATCCTGCAGCAGGAACCGGTGAGGGTCTACGCCAGCGAGATCGTCAGCCGACAGCTCCCGGTTGAGGTCCAGCTATCGGAGAAGCCCCGTCCGGGCTACGAAGTGCGCGGCTGCAGCGCCGTGCCGGCTGAGGTGACGGTCGTGGGGCCCGCCATGGTGCTGGACGGCATGACGGCGCTCAAGACCCACGAGATCTCCGTATGGGACGCCCAGTCCGACCTGCGGCGGGTCGTGCCCCTGGTGCTGCAAAAAACGGTGATGCCGGAGGAAGGCGTGGAGGTGACTGTGCCGCTGGAGGCCGAGCCTCCTCAGGTAGCCGTGCACATTGAGGTGGCGGGCGAGAAGGAACAGCGCAGGCTGGACGGAATCGCGGTGCAACTGCTGGAGCCCCCCGACTTCCCATATCTGGCAGAGATTGATCCTGAGGAGAGATACGTGTCGGTGACCGTAGCAGGGCTTCCCCAGGACATTGCCCGAGTCACATCCAGCTCCGTGACGGCCTATGTGGACCTGCGGGGCTTACAGCAAGTGACCTTGCGCGCCGCCAGCGAGCCCTACAAGGAAAAGGTGCAACTGCTTCTGCCCGACGACATTGCCTTAAGCGCCGGCCCGCCGGAGCCCGCGCAGGTCACTGTTGTGGTGAAGAGGCGCTCCCCGTAGAATACTGCGCCCATAGCCCCGGCGGCGCAGCGTCTCGCCCGCACACATCAGGAAAGGGACCGAACGATGCATCTTTTGGGCGTTAACATTGACCACGTGGCCACTCTCAGACAGGCGCGCAAGACTTACGAGCCGGACCCCGTCTGGGCTGCCGCAGAGGCACAGCTCGCAGGAGCAGACCTGATCACGATTCACCTGCGCGAGGACCGCCGACACATCCAGGACAGGGATCTGGAGCTTCTCAAGCAGACAGTGTCGGTCGAGTTGAACCTGGAGATGTCCCTTGCCGAAGAGATCGTGCAGATCGCCCTGGGGGCAGGCCCGGACATGGTAACGCTCGTGCCCGAGCGCCGCCAGGAGGTCACCACGGAAGGCGGCCTGGACGTCATTGCGCACAGCGACCGCGTTCAGTCGGCCATCGAACGTTTCCACAGGCAGGGCATCCCCGTAAGCCTGTTCGTTGACCCCGAGCCCGAGCAGCTCAGCCGCGCCAGCGAACTCGGCGCAGACTTCGTGGAACTCCACACCGGCGCCTACGCGAACGCCTCCACCGCCCAGGAAAGGGCCCGTGAGCTAGAGCGGCTTGCAGCGGGCGCGGCCAGAGGCCGGGAGCTGGGCCTGACCGTCAACGCCGGCCACGGACTCACTTACAACAACGTCAGCGCAATCGTGCGGAGGCTCTCGCCTCACGAGCTTCACATCGGCCATAGCATCATAGCCCGCGCCGTTTTCGTGGGCCTACGGCAGGCCGTGCGCGAAATGAAGGACACCATCTACCGCGCCACATTGCTGGGGCGCATTACGGGCGAGCGCTGAGCGCGCAAGCAGCACTCAGAACATAGCCCCCCAGCTCACAGCCCGCGGCGCAAGAGGGACAAACCGGTGGATTTCGACAAACAAAAGCTGATCGCTGCAGTCCGCCTCCTGCTGGAGGGCCTGGGGCGGGACCCCCAGAGCCCCGAACTCGTCGAGACGCCGCGCCGGGTGGCGGAAATGTACGAGGAGATCCTGGGCGGCATGAAGGAAGAGGCCGCCGACGTCGTCAAGGTAGTCCGTGCAGAGAAATACGACGAGATCGTCCTTTTGCGAGACGTGCCCTTCTACTCTGTCTGCGAGCACCATCTGCTTCCCTTCCACGGCCGCGCGCACGTGGCCTACATCCCCGAAGGCAATCGCATCACCGGCATCAGCAAGCTCGCCAGGGTGGTGGACGTCTATGCCCGCCGCCTGCAAGTGCAGGAACGCATGACGACGCAGATCGCCGACAACCTCATGAATGCCCTCTCGCCGAAGGGCGTCATGGTGGTGATCGAGGCCGAGCACCTGTGCATGACAATGCGCGGCGTGCAGAAGCCGGGCTCGGTGACCGTGACGAGCGTGGTGCGGGGCATCTTCCGCGACAATCCGGCGACGCGCGCGGAAGCCATGAGCCTGATCAGCCGCCGCCCATGAGCCCCACAGATAGCTGAAATGACGGAAAGAATCGCCGAGTTCATAAACCTCCGCTCGCCAGAAGACAAACTCCGCCTGGCCTGCCAGTGCGTCAAGAGATGCTACGAACGGGGGCAGACAGTCACAGTGCACGTGGCGGATGCAGCGGATGCTGAACGGCTCGACGCACTGCTGTGGACATTTGAGGACGGGGCGTTCATCCCTCACATCCGCCTCGCAGAAGCCCATCAACCGATGATCGAACCCGTGGTCATCTGCTGCGGTGAGGAAACGCTCGTGGAGGCAGAGGCGCTTGTTGAGGCCGCAGGCGCAGAACCGTCCCGGCGCCCGGAAGGCTTCAGCCACGTCATTGACTTTGCGGAGACCTACGAGCCCCGCTTGCGCGAGCTCAGCCGCCGGCGCTACAAGGCCCTCCAGGAAGCCGGTTACCGGATGCGGTTCGTTGAGTGAGGCCGCGGCCAAAGAGCGTGAGTGTTGTGGAGGCCTCCACCAGGACCGGACAGACGGTGCCGGCAGGAGCGTCCTCCGCTGAAAAAACGACGATGTCGTTCTGCCGCGTGCGCCCGATGAACTGTCCGCACCGTGGGTCGGCCCTGTTCGGGCCGTCGGACATCACTTCCACTGTCTGTCCCACCAGGCAAGCCCGTCGCCGCGTGTCAACACGCGCCTGGGCTGAAAGCAGTGTCTGCTGCCTCTGTCGCTTCTCGCAATCCGGCACGTCATCCGGCCACCGCGCCGCTCGGGTCTCCTCACGCGGCGAATAGCGAAACACGAAGCTCTGCTGAAACCCCACCTCCTTCAGCAGGCTCAGGGTCAGCTCAAAATCCTCAGCCGTCTCGCCCGGAAAGCCCACGATGAAGTCGCTGGAGAACTCCAGCCCTTCGACCAACCGCCTTCCGGCCTCAATCAGCCGCAAGTAGTGCTGCCGGCTGTAGCCGCGGTTCATGCGCGCGAGCACGGCGTCCGACCCGCTCTGGGCAGGCATGTGGATGTGCTCACAGACCTTGTCCAGATTCGAAACAGCCCGCAATATCTCCTCGCTCATGTCTCTGGGATGACTGGTCAGAAACCTGATGCGGCGCAGCCCGGCAACGGCATTGACCTGCGCAAGGAGGCTCGCCAGACAGACTGCCTGCCCAAGCGCCCTTCCGTAAGCGCTGATGCTCTGGCCCAGCAGCGTGATCTCGACCACTCCGTTGTCACACAGGCGTCTGACTTCATCGAGGATCTCGCCAGGCGGGCGACTTACCTCCCGGCCGCGCACGTACGGCACGATGCAGTAAGAGCAGAAGTTATCACACCCGCGCATGACGCTCACGTAGGCGTGATGGGGCTCAGTGCGGAACTGCGCAGCCCTGTCGAAAGGCAACAGCCCGTCCTCCAGAGCCACCACCCTCTGACCTGTCAGGGCAATCCGCTCCAGGCACTCGGGGACGCGAAGGAAGGCGCGCGTGCCGCAGATCAGCTTGACATGGTCGAAGCGCTCCGCGATTCGCTCACCCAGTCTCTGGGCCATACAGCCGATCACGACAAGGGTGAAATCCGGGTCTTTGCGGGCACGCTGCCGCCAGGCGCCAAGGTGGGAGAAGACCCGATCCTCCGCATGCTGCCGCACACTGCATGTGTTGTAGATCACTACGCCAGCGCGCCCGGGATCCGACACGAGCTCAAAGCCACGGCTCTGCAGTGCCCCCGTGAGCAGCTCGCTGTCGAGCTTGTTCATCTGACAGCCGAAGGTAACGATGTGGAATGTTTTGTGCATGGCATCGGCAGCACTCAGGCGCCGCAGCGGAACCGTCGGCCCCCTCACGTGACGGACTTCTCCTGATGCCGCTGGATAATCTGCTCCAGCATGTAGCGGCCCCGCCGCTCGTGGGCCGGCGTCCTGCCTTCAACGTTGACCCGAACCGAGGAAGAGCCGGACAGGTGGCGGACATTGAACCACCAGCTCTGTAGCCGACAGGTCAGGCCATCGAGCGAATCCTGGTTGGCCTCCCGAAAAGCATGCCTCACCGCCTCCATCACTTCCTCGGCCGCTTCGTCAGAGGGCAGCTCGTACGTCAACTCTCCACTGTGACTGTAGCGGCAGATGCCAGCGGCCAGCTTCGAGACGGGCTCGGGGCTGCGCGACAGGGCCGAGCACATCATCAGCAGGGCGAGAACCGGTGACTCGGAACCGAACATGTCGCGGAAGAAGTGTCGGCCCATTGCATCCGCGCCGTAGATCGCCTCGTTCTGCCGCATCGCCTGGGCAAGCTGCAAGGGGTCCACGCGGCAGCGCAGGTCCTGACCTCCAGCGCGCAGGACCTCCTCGCGCATTGCCCCACTGAAGCGAAGATCGTAGGCCACCCGCGCGCCCGGCGTGCGAGCGAGAACCTCGCGGGCGATCAGGGCGGCTGCCACGTCGCTGCGCAGCAAGTCCCCCCGCTCGTCGCAAAACACGGCAAGATCCCCATCAAAGTCAACGGCCATTCCCAGCCGCGCCTCGTTCTCGATCACCCCAGACCGCAGGGCCTGCTGGACCTCGGGGGGCGGGAAGTGCTGGCCGAGCAGCTTCGAGCGCCCGTCTGCCCCCCAGTGGGTGCCCACCACCCTGACCGGGAGCTTTTCGAACACGTAAGGCACCACCACCCCCGCGACTCCCGAAGAGGCGTCAACGACGATCTTGAAGGGCTCAAGCCGCGAGGCGAACTTCAGCACGTAGGAGCGATACGCCTCCATCGGACTCATGGTCTCGCGCTGGCCTGGAGCGCGAGTGCCGACCGGTTTGATCTGCCGCGCTATGATGCCAACCTTGTCCAGGCCGCTCTCGTAGGTCAGGGGAACGCCGTTGTGGCGGTAGAGTCGGACGCCGTTGACGTTCTCGGCTGCCTGGCAAGCCGAGATGAATGCTGCTGCGCCCAGCTTGCGGCTGGCCAGCGTAAAGCGTAGCACTTCAGGCGGCGCAGCGCCGATGTTCACGGTGCGCAGGCCGCCAATATTCGCCCCGTCGCAGAACAGCCGGCCCAGGCTCCGGGAGTTCTCCCGAAGATCGCACCCGACGACAATGGACGTGACATGACGCGACTCCGCGCGCAGAAACTGCGCCGCAGCCGTCCCGATCTTGCGCATCACATACTCGTTAATCTCAGACGGCACGCGTCCGGCTATGCAAGTGGTGCGGAAGATGGCGTCCTTGATCTTCGGGTCGCCGGCCCGGCCTTCGCCTGTTGGTGCCGACTGGTGCGGGCAAAGCAGACATTTGGGATAGCGGTTCGCCTGCCTCGCCCGACAAATGGCAACTGATACCTCGTACCGCTCCCCTGGACACTGCCTCTTGTCGCCGCCTTCCGCTTTTGCCATAGCCTGACCCTGCAGTTTTTGGTAGCCTGCCAGCTCGCCCTATACCTCTTCAAGGTCCGCGAGCATCTCTTGCGGGGTGCGGTAGCGCCTGTCAAGGTAATCGGACATGGCCTTAGCCATGATCTCCCAGACGCGTGCCGGCACCTGCGGGTTGAGCTCCCGCGCGTCCCTCAGCGTTCGACGGAACGCCCGGTAGGGGCTCAGGGCGCCCTCCGCTTCGGTGAACGGTGCCGACGTGGTCAACATGAAGTAGAGGCAGGCCCCCGCACCGAATATGTCACACCTCTGATCCACCACAACGGGGCGCGTGATCACCTCCGGCGCAGCAAAGCTCGAATCATCAAAGGGGCCCATCGCTGTGATCTGCGTGACCTCCTCCTGCTCCGCGCCCGGCAGGGGCTTGAGGGAATCGTAGTCGGCCAGCCTGACCTCGAACTTCCCCGTCAGCAGGACATTGCCCGGCTGAACGTTGCGCATGACGAAGCCCTGCTCGTAGAGGTACTGCAATGCAACAAGCATCTGACGGACAACGGCGATCGCCTGTGGAAGCTCCAAGGCCTTTCTGCGCTGCTCGACCAGATGCCGCAAGCTGCTGCCGTCCACGTATTCCATGGCCTGGAACGGCACGCCGCCGCTTTCGCCGACCTCCAGCACACGCACCAGATGCGGGTGGCGGAGGCGCATGGCAGCTCTGCCGCCGCGCCAGAAGCGTGCCACCAGCTCTTCAGAGCTACATGCCCCCGGCCGCAAGACCTTCACGGCCACGTCCCGCTGCTCCTGGTCTCGAGCCCGGTAGATGATGCAGGTCGTGCCTTCGTAGATCTTTTGCCCCAGCCAGTACCCCGCGTACTGCACGCCCTCGACCGCTTGCGGCGCCTCCAGCTTCTCCCCTGCAGTCTCCAGCGGCAGTGCTGCCGTGATCGTGTCCTGCGGCGCCACGCCTGCACGCCGGTGCCTCACCACCAGGAGGCTCGAGCCAACCTCGACGCGGTCGCCATCGTGAAGCTCGGTGATCCCCTGGATGAGTGGGCCGTTCACCTGCGTGCCGTTCTTGCTGTTGAGATCCTCAACCAACAGGCGCTCGCCATCGAAGGTAAAGCGGCAGTGCTGACGCGAAAGCTTCGGGTCAGGCAGGCGAATGGCACAGATACTCGACCGCCCCAGAATTGTGGGGCCCGTTTCGTCAACCGGAGGTATTTCGAACTGGGTGCCCGGCGAATCGCCGATCTCCACCACAAGCCGCGGGTTCATGATACCCCCTCTCCTGTGGACAACCCGGCACGCAACAGGACGCTTGCCCCAAAAACTCCTGTGGCTCTTTGCCCTCCTGTTTCGGTGGCACACTAAAGGGCCGCCCAGAGAATCTTTATACCTCACGCCCCACAGCTTTTCAACGCTCGGCCAAGGGCCATGAGCCCGCCTGCTCGGAATTGACGCCGCTCAGGAACCGGCGATACACTGCACGCAAGTGGGGGCTAGCGCCCTTGCCGGGGCATGACAGCCCCCCTTGAGCGCGAGGGCTTGCGCCGCGTGCGGCTGCTCAAGATAGAGACACTCAGGCGGGTCCGCTCTTAGGGCCTGCTGGTTGCCGCTCCGCGGAGAGGTTACAAACGTTGCGTTTGACTTTTCGCCGCGAAGCGGGTAGCTTTTCTTTCAGCGGTGATTTGTCCAGGCGTTCGGCCGAACGGAAATTACCCAGTCCTTTTGAGATTCCACGCGGGAACCTGATATGCGGGCTAAGACAAGGCGCAGTGGTGCTCCGGCCGGCACCAGTTGGCGCAAAGGCGCCGACAAGCGATGTCGCTTTTGCCGCGAGGACATTGACGTCGTGGACTACAAGGACGTTGATCGGCTCGGCAAGCTGATGACTGGCGAGGGGCGCATGTTCGGTCGGAAGCGCTCCGGCAACTGCGCGCGGCATCAGCGCATGTTCAAATTGGCCATCAAGCGCGCGCGCTTCATGGCCCTGCTGCCATACTGCTAAGGCCGATGGCGAACAGTAAGGCCTGGGCGGCACGAAACCGTCCGGGCCTTTTTGTACCCGGCCGTCAAACCGGCTCACTTTGACTTGAGGCTCGGGGCGCCCCATAATGAACCCGTCGGCAAGGGGCATGCGCGGCGCTTACCCGAGAGGAGGGTCCGGTCTCATGTTTACAGGATGCTACACGGCACTGGTGACGCCCATGAAGGGAGAGGGCGCAAGCGCGGTGAACTTCAAAGCCCTCCAGATGCTGGTCGAATTCCAGATTGCCAGCGGCGTCAGCGGCCTGCTGGCGATGGGCACAACCGGGGAGAGCTCCACCCTCAACTGGGAAGAGCACTCAGAAGTGATCCTGAAGATCAAGGATTTCTCCCGCGATCGCTGCAAGGTGATCGCCGGAACGGGCTCCAACTGCACCAGCGAGTCCATGAACAGCGTGCGTCACGTGGCCAAACACGGCCTCGACGCCATCCTGCTGGTGGAGCCCTATTACAACGGGCCGAGTTCCATCGAGATCCGCAGGGAGTACATGGGGCCGATCGCGGCGGCCTTCCCCCAGATCGAGGTAATCCCGTACGTGATCCCGAGCCGCACGGGCACGCAACTGCTGCCGGAGGACCTGGCGCTGCTGCACCAGCAGCATAAGAATGTCAACGCCGTCAAGGAGGCCAGCGGGAGCCTGGAAAACATGCGCCGCACCCGCGCCTGCTGCGGGCGCACATTCCAGATCCTCAGCGGCGACGACGACAGGACTGCCGAGATGATGCTCGACGAGCGCATCGGCGCCTGCGGCGTAATCAGCGTCGCCAGCAACGTCGCCCCGGCAGCCGTCCAGCAGATGACCGAGGCGTTCCTGGAAGGCCGCCTGGACGAGGGCCGGGCGCTCCAGGAAGCCCTCAAGCCACTGTTCGAGATCGTGACCGTCAAAACCCAGGAGCCGAGCCCCTGGGGGGAGCGCCTCTGCAAGGCGCGCAACCCACTGCCCATCAAGACGCTGATGGCCGTCCTCGGCATGCCCGTGGGCCCCTGCCGCCAGCCCCTCGGCAAGATGACCCGGCGGGGCATCGAGGTCGTCCTGGGCGCCGCACGCAAGATCTGGCAGAACAACCCCGAGATACTCGAGCCCGTCGGCAGAGCCTTCGAGGTGGACATCAAGGAACGCCTCAGCAGCCCCGCGGCTGCAGAGGGGCTGTGCTACGAGGACGAGTAGCCGCCCGGCAACCGGCCCGAAGCTGCGGCCATGAGCATCTTCAAAGCATGCGACATACGCGGCCTCTACCCGAGCGAGCTCAGCGAAGCCCGGGCGTTTGCCATCGGGCGGGCACTGGGAACAGAGCTTGGCGGTGGCGCATGCGTGCTGGGTGGCGACCTGCGGCCCAGCACGACGGCCCTGATGGCAGCGGTCCGCGACGGCCTGTGCAAGAGCGGCGCCAGCGTCGTTGACCTCGGCGTCACCCCCACGCCCGTTGTGTACTGGGCCAGGCACGCCCTCCAGGTCCGTGGCGCAGTCATCGTGACAGCCTCGCATAATCCTGCCGAGTATAACGGAATCAAGTTCGCGTTCGGGAACCGCCCACCCATGCCCGAAGACCTCGAGCGGGTGGCGGCACGCGTGGGCGCAGGCGAGTTCTCCAGCGGACGCGGCTCTGTCCACGAACGCAACGTGCGCGACGACTACCTGCGCTTCCTTCGGCGGCAGTTCGGGAACGCGGCACAGGGACTGCGCGTCCTGGTGGACGCAGGCAACGGCTGCGCCGCCGGGTGGGCACCCGAGGCGCTGCGGGGGGCCGGCTGCGAGGTGACAGAGCTGTTCTGCGCGCCTGACGGGAGGTTCCCGAATCGCTCGCCCAACCCGTCCAGCGGACAGGTCCTGAAGGAGGCATCCGCCCTCGCCGTCGCCACCAACGCAGACTTGGCTGTGGCCTTCGACGGCGACGCAGACCGCGCCGTGTTCCTGGACGAAAATGGCGTCCTGGTCGAAGGCGACAAGTCCATCATCGTCTTCGCCCGTGACATCCTCGCCCGCGAGCCGGGAGCCACTATCGTCTATGACCTGAAATGCACGCAGCGCGTGGCGCAGGAGGTGCGGCGCGCAGGCGGACGACCCGTTGCCGAGAGGTCTGGCTACGCGTTCATCAAGTCGCGCCTGCTCGATGAGGGAGCGGCATTCGCCGGGGAAGCCAGCGGCCATTTCTTCTTCCGCGAGCTCGGTGGAGACGACGGCATCTATGCCGCCCTGCGGATGGCAGCGCTGCTAAGGGCCGGCGGGCGAAGGCTGTCCGAGCTGGTCGGCTCTATCCCGCCCTACTTCATAAGCCCCGACATCAGGCTTCCACGTCCAGCAAATGACGGCCCGCAGGTCGTCGAACACCTCAAACGGGCCTTCGCTGACCGCCCTCAGGACCATACCGACGGCGTCCGCATCGAGTTCCCCCACGGCTGGGCTCTATGCCGCGTGAGCGTGACCGAGCCGGTCGTCACCCTGCGCTTCGAGGGTGAGAGCCCCGCCGCGCTGGAAGACATCCGCCAGCGGGTGCTTCAACAGATCCCATCCACGTGATCGGGGGACGTGCATGGCCACACGGGACACGGCACCGCACAGGGCAGAGCGGACCGGCGCTGAGCCGGGGCGCTCAGCCACCAGGACCATGACGCTGACCGTCTCGGGGATGTCGTGCGCGAGCTGTGCGCGCGCCATAGAACATGTGCTGCGCGACCTTGACGGGGTCGCGGACGCCTCGGTGAACTTCGCCAGCGAAAAACTCCACGTCACCTACGATCCGGCGCGCGTGAGCTACAAACAGATCGCGAGCGCTGTGGGCAGAGCCGGATACGGGGTCGCAGAAGAGGCGGCGGGCGCTGAGGAAACCCAGGACGAAGCGCTGCGGCACCTGCGTCGGACGCGCCGGCGCCTGGCGATGGCGTGGGCGCTTGCTGGCCCGCTGATCGCGCTGATGCTCCTCGGTGCCTTCCACATCGTGGCGGAGCCTGTGCACGAGCGGCTCATGGTCCTGCTGGCGCTGCCGGTGTTGTTGATCCCAGGCAGAAACACCTATGCGAGCGCCCTCAAGAGCATGACACGCCTGTCGGCCAACATGGACGTGCTCATTGCGCTGGGCACGGGCGCGGCGTTTGCCACCGGGCCGCTGAGCCTGCTGAAGGTGGGCATTGCGAACTACTCTGGCGTCGCCGCCATGATCATGGCCTTCCACCTGACAGGCCGCTACGTGGATGCCAGTGCCCGCGGCCGCGCAAGCCAGGCCATCCGGCGGCTGCTGGAGCTCGGAGCCAAGACGGCCCGCCTGCTGCGGGACGGCCGGGAGGTGGACGTGCCGATCAGTGACGTCCAGGTCGGCGACGTGATGGTCGTGCGGCCGGGCGAAAAGGTCCCCACGGACGGCCTGGTGATCGGCGGCGAAAGCTCCGTGGACGAGTCCATGGCGACAGGAGAGTCCCTGCCCGTCACCAAGCGAGCAGGCGACCCCGTGATCGGCGCCACAGTCAACCAGGAAGGCCTGCTGAGCGTGCGCGCCACCCGCGTCGGCAAGGACACATTCCTGTCGCAGGTGATCCGCACGGTCGCTGAGGCGCAGGCATCCCGCGTGCCGGTGCAGGCGTTCGCAGACAGGGTCACTTCGTATTTCGTGCCTGCTGTTGTGGCGCTGTCGGCGTTCACGTTCGCCCTGTGGCTTGTGTTTCAGGAGCCCCTGCGGGGTGTGGCCCAGTGGGCGTCGGGGTTCCTTCCCTGGCTTCAGCCGCAGCAGTTGCCTGCCGTCTCTCTGGCGGTGTTCGCGGCCGTTGCCGTGATGGTCATCGCCTGTCCCTGCGCCCTGGGGCTCGCCACGCCCACGGCCCTGATGGTGGGCAGCGGCAAAGGGGCCCAGAACGGAATACTCATCCGCTGCGCAGCCGCCATTGAGCTCATGAAGGACGTGCGGGTGATCGTCTTCGACAAGACCGGCACCATCACGCGGGGCCGCCCCGAGGTCACGGACATCGTGTCGGTGGGTGATGGCGAGCGCGCAGAGGCGCTTCGGATCGCTGCCTCGCTGGAGGCCAGCTCTGAGCACCCGCTTGCACGGGCCGTGGTGCGCAAGGCACAAGGGGAGGGCACCGAGCTCCTGGAGGTAACGCAGTTCCAGGCGGTGGCCGGCCAGGGCGTCCGCGGCCGGGTAGCGGGGAAGTCCGTGCTTGTGGGCACGCGCGGGCTGATGGCCGAGGAGCACGTTGACTGCGCCGCCGCCGAGGACGCCCTCCGGCGGCTCGAGGCGCAGGCGAAGACCACCATGCTCATCGCGGTAGATGGCCGGGTGGTGGGCCTGCTGGCCCTCGCGGATACGCTCAAGGACGACTCCGCCGGCGCCGTGCGCGAGCTCCGCGAGATGGGATTGGAAGTGGCAATGATCACCGGCGACAACGAGCGCACAGCCCGCAGCATCGCGCGACAGGCGGGAATCGAGCGCGTCCTGGCCAACGTGCTCCCCGATCAGAAGGCCGCACAGATACGGCAGCTCCAGCAGGAAGCAGGCACGGTCGCGATGGTGGGAGACGGGATAAACGACGCACCCGCCCTCGCCCAGGCCGACGTGGGCATGGCCCTCGGCACAGGTACAGACGTGGCCATCCAGAGCGCCGACATAACGCTGGTGCGCGGGGACCTAAGCGCCGTCATCAGCGCGGTGAAACTGAGCCGCGCTACCTTCAGGAAGATCAAGCAGAACCTGTTCTGGGCCTTCTTCTACAACCTGCTCGCCATCCCCGCCGCGATGCTCGGGCTGCTCCACCCGCTGATCGCCGAGGCAGCGATGGCAATCAGCTCCGTGACCGTGGTAACGAACTCGACGTTGCTGGAACGCGCCGACATCCGTCCGCGTCATCTTTGAGAAGACGCCGGCGCGCGGCCCGATGCCCGTCGGAATTGCTCGACCGCCCCGCGCAGGGCGTCGCGCAGACGCGCCTTGCGGAACGTGACCCGCACCAGCGAGCCATCGGCCGTCCCCCGGATTCCTTCAATGCCAATATCGGCAGCGGCGCTTTCCAGCAAGTCCACGAGCCTGTCGCGAAGCTCGCCGGCGAACCGCTCGTCATCCGCGCGAAATAGCAACTCGAAGTCTGCTGCGTCGGGCTCCACAAGGCGCGCCGTCGCGCCCACAGCGATCACCTGCGCAGACGCGATGCCGGAATCCAAGAGGGCCACCGTAATCTTCTGGAACATGCCGCCCTCCGGCCCGGCAGCCTCCAGGAACGCGCTGACCTCGTCGTGACTGTTGACTGAGGCACAGCGCAGTTGAGCGC
>CAYYNS010000005.1:0-1082 GCA_964473085.1 uncultured candidatus Brocadiaceae bacterium | reverse complement strand
GTGAATCCTTCCTCATCCTGCTTTGCCTTTCGCTCGACGTGGCGCGCCAGGACCACCAGGCGCATCGGCAGCATTTGCAGCAGAACCTGGCGGATCTGTTCGGGCTGCGTCAGAAGCTGCTCCCTCTGCTGCTCGGCCAACTTGACTTCAGCGGGAGGCCTCTTGGCCAGCTCCTGTAGCACCGCGACAAAGCATTCGTCTTCGGGGCTGATCTGGAGGATCAGGAAAGCATCCGCATCCGGGCTAAGAAACGTCTCGCTGGGAAGCAGCGGCAGCGGCCTGAGCAGGAAGTAAAGGGCAACGACGATCAAGACAACGACGACGAAGGCCAGCGCTGCGCAGCCACCGCAGCACCCCCACAGCCATTTCCTGCTCCTGCGACGTTCACCTGGAGTGCTGGCTGTCGTAATGAACCCCCTGTCGGGCTGGCCAGTGTCTATAGCGAGCTACACCCGAAGCTCTCGCGCACCCGTCTCCCCCTCGCCGAGCCGCGCCAGCACAGGCTCCACGTGCCCGCTGAGGTACTGTTCGACCTGCTGTGGCGCGCGTCCGACGAAGGCCTCCGGCCGCATGAGCTCATCCAGCCGGCCACGCACTGCCGCGAACGCCTCGTCCCGGCGGATACGCTCCAGGAGGTCGTTCTCAGCCCCTTCTTGCTTGACCCTCTGCGCGGCGGCCATCGAGTGCTGACGTATGCGCTCGTGGAGGACCTGGCGGTCGCCGCCCGCTTTGACTGCTTCCATCAGGATGTTCTCGGTCGCCATGAACGGCAGCTCTGCCCGCACGCGCGCCGCCACCACGCGCTCGTTGACCACCAGGCCGCTGGAGACATTCGCCGCAATCTGCGCAACCGAGTCAGCCGCAAGGAATCCCTCGGAGAGCGACAGGCGGCGGTTCGCCGAGTCATCAAGCGTCCGCTCCAGCCACTGGTCAGCCGCCGTGAAGGCGGCGTTCTGCACGTTGCTGATGAGGAACCGGCTCAGGGCGGCCATGCGTTCGCACCGCATGGGATTGCGCTTGTAGGCCATGGCGGAGGAGCCTACCTGCGCCTCCCCGAAAGGCTCCTCGACCTCCTTCAAGCC
>CAYYNS010000004.1:15724-17479 GCA_964473085.1 uncultured candidatus Brocadiaceae bacterium | reverse complement strand
TTCGCCCGACCTGCTCTCGAACCGCTGCATTGCGAACCGCAGGTCCTCCCTGTTGACCTCCAGGTTGTAGAGGTGACGGAAGGTGAAGAACGGGTTGAGCTCCTCCCCCCGTTTGTGGCGTCCCTCGATCTCGGTCGGCAGGTAGCGTGGGAAGGCCCACGGAGCCACCGTGACGATCGTGTCCGAGGACGGCTCCTGCCAGCCGAGCTTGGCGAGCTGCGCTCCGCCGTTCTCCACGTGATAGTAGCGGATCCAGTAGATGCCCCGCGGCAGGTGTCCAGTCGTTTTTACCGCGTTGGGGTGCGCGGGGTCGCGCCACCGGTCGCTGGGGACTCCCGCGTCCCGCCAGCAGCGCAAGAGCTCCAGGCCGCCCGACAGCAGGTGAAACGACGCCAGGTCGTCCGCGTTCACAGCGAAGCTATAACGCCCGTCCTCAGGCAGCCAGATGGTTCCCTCATAGATGCTCAGGTACAGGTCGCTGCGGCCGAAGGGGTTTTCCATGTCATTGATCTGGCCCCAGGGCTTTTTGCCGAAGCTCCGGAGGCTCTGCGCCAGCAGCGCCGGTATCTGCCCCGCCCGCTGCTCAGTGCTAGTGGTGGCCCGCGTCTCCAGTGTCAATCCGCCCAGGCGTTCCTCCCAAGCGTGTTCAACAGGCGGGGCTGCGTGATTGCCATAGTAAAGGTAGAAAACCTCGGCTTCGGCAGGGACAAGAAACCTGACCGCGATGTCGCCGCTCGCGTCCTTTTCAGCCCTGTGTGGGACGGGGCTGCCCCTGTCATCTACGACGCGCACATCGTGGCCGTCCTGTGCGCATAGCTCACTCTGTTCGGCCAGGCTGATCTGGGCGGTGTTGATGCCCTCGCGGCGCGCTGCGGGCACCACGCGCAGGATAAGCCGGTAGGGCCACTGCTCGTTCCACCAGGGCGCCTCCTGCGGCCCGGCGCGTAGCGAGGCCGTTCGCACTGTGGCGGCCAAGAGCAGAAGGCCGACGGCTCTGAGGAATGTTTTGGACATCACGGCTGCGCGCAGAACGTAGTATCCGTCCTGTTCGGCACTACACGATCATAGCACAAGGACCCGCTGGCCGGGAAGCGCCCCGCGCACAGCAGCCCGGCGCCCTCTGCGCCGCCTCCTCGCTGGCCACAGAGGCAGTAGGCCAGCCTACCGCCTGCCCTTGAGCAGCTTCTTTTTGAGCGATTGAAGCAGGTCAACGCCCTTCTTTATGTCGCGCACCTGCTGCTCGCCGCTGATTTCGCGCTCGATCGTGAGCGGCCCTTTATAGCCCAACTCGATCAGGGTGGACAGGAATGCCTCGATCCCCACGTCGCCTTCGCCGAGGGGCACTTCCACGCCCCATTCCTGGCCGGGCCTGTTGCTCCACTTGGCGTCCTTGCAGTGGCAGCTTCGCACATATTTGCCGACTTTGCGCAGGGCCTCGATCGGCTCCCCGCTGCCGTAAAGGATCATGTTGGCCGGATCGAAGTTCACTGCAACGTTAGCCCTGTCAATCGCCTGTAGGAAATGCAGCAGCGTGTCGGCTGTCTCCTGGCCCGTTTCGAGATGGACCCATAGGTCCATCGCGCTGGCGTAGTCGCAGACGCCTTTGACCACATGCGCCAGTTCGTCGAAGTCTGCCGAGCTCCAATCCTCACTGATGAATCCCGCGTGTATCCCGATCGCAGGAGCCCCCAGTGCTGCCGCGAAGTCCGCGATCTTGCGGGTGTGCTCGATGCGCTCGTCACGCGTGGAAGGGGG
>CAYYNS010000004.1:0-15624 GCA_964473085.1 uncultured candidatus Brocadiaceae bacterium | reverse complement strand
TCGCGATGGTGATGAAGTGGTTCCGTCGTAACCAGAAGTTGATGATGGCCATCCTTGTGGGCGTGCTCATGGTGGCCTGGGGAGCGCTGCCTGCGTTGAACTGGTTGGCGCGTCGAGGCGCCGCCAAGCGTGGTGAGATCTACGGCAGGAGGGTCGGCGAGGAGGACCTGCGCAACGCCGCCATCCAGCTCGAGACATCTGTGCGCTACGGGCTCCTCCACAAAGGCACGCTGATGGGGCAGTTCATCTTTGCCGATCAGGATGAGGCCGGGCCGCCCAGGGCAACCTCCGACGCCCTGTGGCGATACCTGATCCTGGTGCACGAGGCCGACGAGGCGGGCGTCCGGGTTACCACAGAGGAGCTCCAGAATGTGCTTGCCCTGACACGGCTGCCGGCGGACGATAGCGCGCTCTGCACAGCACTGAGGAATCTGCTGCGGATCCTGAAGCTGCTCAGCTACCGGGAGGAGTGCGCCCAGCTCAGCGAATCCGAGCTGTGGATGGAATACAACTACCTCGAGCGGGCGGTAAAGATACGTCTTGTGGAGCTGGGGCCGGAGCTGTTTCTGTCGCAGGTAGACGCGACGCCAGAGGAAGTCAAGGCCTTCTACGAGGAGCATCAGGGCGTGCAGCCGGACCCGAGAACCGGCAGGGTCGGCTATCGGGCTCCGGAGCGCGTGAGGCTCGAGTACGCCCTGGCGCCAGTCGAGGACTTCGAGGAGCAGGTCACCGTCTCGGACGACGAGATCAAGGCCTACTACGAAGACCACCAGGATGAGTTCAAGCCTCCTGAGACCAAGGAAGGGTCCCCCGAGGACGAGCAGAAGCCTGCCGGCGAGGGCGCTGCCAGCAGTAACGAGGAGGGAGAGGGGTCGGCGTCCGAGGCTGAGCTTGTCGCAGGCGAGCCGGAGGCAGGGGGGGAGACAGCCGCGACGACGCAGCAAGGGACCGAACAACAGGCCCAGCCGCTTTCTGCCGAGGTGCAGGACAAGATCCGCAAGGAGCTGGTGGAGGAAAAGGCTAGAGAAGCCGCCCGCCAGCAGGTGGAGAGGGTGCTTGATGACCTGGAAGAGGTTGCCGCAAGCTATGTGAATCAGCCCTGGCCCCTGGAGCAGATGGCCAGGCGCCACGATCTTCGCTACGAGATGGTGCGCACGGAGGCGGGCGAACTCCTGCTGAGCCGCGCAGATGTCCAGCTCAAGGTCCCGGGCGGTGCCCAGGTGGCCAGGCGTGTCTTTGAGGAGAACCTCGATCTGCACGTGCCGAGCTTCCTGGATACGCCAGTGGGGCCGCTTGTGATACAGTTGCTGGAGCGCCGGGAGCCGCAGGCCCGTCCTTTCGAGGAGGTGGCTGATCAGGTGCGGCGGGACCTGCTGCGGGTCAAGGGCTTGGCCAAGGCCAAAACGGTGGCCGAGAAGCTCAAGGAGAGCGCAGCCGCTTCCTCGCTCGAGCAGGCAGTTCGGGAGATGAATGAGCGGCTCGAGAAGCTGGTCGGCAGTTCTGGTCAGCCCGGCAGCGGGGCTGCTGAAGGGGCCGAGGCAGGCGGCGAGGCCCAGTCGGGGGGAGACGGCCTGCTCAAAGTCGAACAGACCGACTTCATTCCTCGCTACAGCACCTACGTGTCGGTGCTGCGCAAGTCCCGTCCCGCCGTCATGCGAGAGGCGTTCCGGCTTGCTCCCGAGGGGCTTGCAGTGGTGGAGGAGACCGGTCCCGATCCCGCTTGCTACGTGGTCCAGAAGATGGGGGAGAAGCCCGCCGATCCCGGGCTTTTCTACGGGCGTGCGGACATGCAGCGCGCCTTCGCGGCCTATCGCAAAAGACGGCTTGCTGTAGAGGGCTGGCTGGAGGGCCTCGTTGCAAAGATACCGGCCCCTGCGCGGAAGGAAAAGTAGCGGCCATGCAGGTCTACTACTGGCCAGGCGAGCAGCCGCCGCCCCCCGACCACAGCGTGACTACGGTGGGCGTGTTCGACGGCGTGCATCTGGGCCACCAGGCTATCCTGCATGAGGTGGTGGCTGAGGCGCGCCATCGCGGGGCGTCCTCCGTAGTGATCACCTTCGACCGTCATCCCCACCAGGTGCTTCATGGTCCGCACGAGCCGTGCATCACGTCGCTTGTCCACCGCGTGCGGCTTTTCGAGGAGCTGGGGCTGGATCGGTGCCTGGTGGTGCGCTTTACGCCGCAGGTCGCAGCGATGGAGGCTGTTGAGTTCGCGCGCACGGTCATCCGCGACCTGCTGCACACGCGGCTCCTGATCGTCGGGCCGGACTGGCGCTTCGGCCGCGCAGGCGCAGGCGGCATAGAACTGTGCCGTCAGATGGCCGAGGAGCTCGCACTGACTGCGCGCGAGGTGGAGTCAGTCAGGGTGGGCGGGGAGGTGGTCTCGAGCACGGCCATCCGCCGCGCGGTCGTGAAGGCGGACCTGAGGCAGGCTCTCAGGCTGCTGGGGCGGCCGTTCTCGCTGTTCGGGACGGTGGCGCGCGGGGCCGGGCGCGGCCGCATCCTGGGTTATCCCACAGCGGATCTTGACGTGCACAACGAGCTTGTGCCCCGCGACGGCGTCTATGCCACTCGCGCGTGCGTCGGCCCACGCTGGCTTGACAGCGTGACCAGCGTCGGCATGCAGCGCACCTTCAGCACTGCACCCAGGCATCCCTCGCTCGTCGAGGTCCACATCATGGACGTGGACCTGGACCTCTATGGGCAGGACATCGAGGTCCGGTTCATCGAGTGGCTGCGTGGCCAGAAGCGGTTCCCCAGCGCACAGGCGCTGGCCGAGCAGATCGGCCTGGACGTGGAGAAGGCCCGTCGCCTCCTGAGCAGGCACGCCCAGGGGCTGCGGGGCCAGGCCTGAGGGCCCCATTTCGCTTGACACTGGCCTGTAGGGCCAGTATATTCCGCGCGAAAGAGGCTATGCGAGCCGCCGCAAGCAGCCTGTTCTGCGCCGATGCCCCACGCCGCGCGAAGCTTGTTCGAGGCGTCCGTCGTTTCCCAGACGTGCCTTTTCGACCCTGCGCCTTCTCGTCATGGTTCACAGAAAGGAGCTTGTCGAATGGCCATAAAGGTGGCGATCAACGGCTTTGGCCGAATCGGACGCATGATCTACCGTGTCCTGCATGGGCGGAAGGACTTCGATGTGGTGGCCATCAACGACCTGTCTGACGCCAAGACGCTGGCCGTCTTGCTGAAGTACGACAGCGTGCACGGCGTCTTCGCGGCTGACGTCACGACGGACGGGGACAGCATCGTGGCGGACGGCAAGCGCATCCCGGTGCTGTGCGTGAAGAATCCCAAGGAGCTGCCCTGGAAGAAGATGGGCGTTTACTTCGCTGTGGAGTCCACGGGCGCCTTTCGCAGCCGCACCGGCGAGAAGGGCGGCTACGGCGATCACCTGGCCGCCGGCGCTCAGAAGGTCCTGCTGACAGTCCCGGCCAAGGACAAGGTGGATGCCACCATCGTCATCGGCGTCAACGATGGGATGCTCAAGGCCCACCATAGGTGCATCTCCAACGCTAGCTGCACGACAAACTGCCTGGCGCCCATCGCGAAGGTCCTCAATGACTCGTTCGCGATCCGGCGCGGCCTGATGACCACCTGCCACGCCTACACCAACGACCAGGTAGTCTGCGACCAGATACACAAGGACGTGCGGCGCGCCCGTGCCGCCGCCGTCAATATCATCCCCACTACCACCGGCGCGGCCTCGGCCATCGGCGAGGTCATCCCGGAGCTTGCCGGCAAGATGGATGGGCTGGCCCTGCGCGTGCCCGTGTCCTGCGGCTCGATCGTGGATCTGGTGGTGGAGTGCGAGAAGAGGTCCTCCGCGGAGGACGTCAACGGCGCCATGAGAGCCGCTGCGGAAGGTCCCATGAAAGGCATCCTCCAGTTCTGCGAAGACCCCATCGTCAGCACCGACGTCATTGGCAACCCTGCCAGCTCCATCGTGGATGCCGAAAATACGATGGTCATTGACGACATGGTGAAGGTGCTGAGCTGGTACGACAACGAGTGGGCCTATTCGTGCAGGTGTGTTGACCTGATGGAGATGGCGGCGAAGCTGTGAGGGGCTGACCGCCCCTTCGAGCGTTTTCTTCTGGGAGGCGCTGCCGTGAAGAAGATACAGGACATCGGCGCCAGGCTCCCCGGCAAGGTAGTGCTGGTGCGAGTGGACTTCAACCTGCCTCTGGATAAGAAAACGCATGAGATCACCAACGACCTGCGTGTGCGGCAGACCCTCCCCACCATCCGTTACGTCATGGAACGCAGGGGCCGCACCGTGCTGATGAGCCACCTCGGAAGGCCGGATGGCAAGCCGGTGCCCGAGTTGAGCATGAGGAAGGTGGCCGTGAGGCTCTGCGAGCTGCTCGGCTCGCCAGTGCAGTTTGTGCCAGAGTGCATCGGCCCCGAGGTGAAGGGGGCCGTCGCCAGGCTCAAGAACGGCGAGGTCCTCATGCTGGAGAACCTGCGCTTCCATGCCCAGGAGGAGGAGAACGACGAGGCGTTCGCCCGAGAGCTCGCCTCAATCGCTGACTACTACGTGGACGACGCCTTCGGGACCGCGCACCGCGCCCACGCCTCCACGGAAGGCGTCACCAGGTTCCTGCCCTCCTATGGCGGCTTCCTCATCCAGAAGGAAGTGGAATACCTCTCGAAGGTCATCCAGAACCCGGATCACCCGTTCGTCGCCATCATGGGCGGGGCCAAGGTGAGCGACAAGATCGGTGCGATCCGCAACATCCTCAAGAGGGCGGACGTCCTGCTGGTCGGAGGCGCCATGGCTTATACGTTCCTGAAGTACAAAGGCCTCCGGGTCGGCAACTCTAAGGTCGAGGATGACAGGCTGGCCCTGGCGGGCGAGCTGTTGCGGCAGGGGGGCGACAGGATCGTCCTGCCCGTTGACCACGTCTGCGCCGACCAGATCAGCGCGGAGGCCAGGCCCGTCGTCGTCGAGCGGGAGATCCCCGACGCCATGATCGGCCTGGATATCGGGCCGAAGACCGCCGAGCTCTACGCCCAGAAGATCGCCCAGGCCAGGCTCGTGACCTGGAACGGGCCGATGGGCTACATCGAGATCCCCGCCTTCGCTACAGGCAACCGGCGCGTGCTGGACGCCGTGGCAGCCTGCAAGGGAGTCACGATCGTGGGAGGCGGCGAGACGGCGGAGGCAGTCGAGGAGCTCGGCCTCCAGGACGAGGTGAGCCACGTTTCCACCGGCGGCGGCGCGTGCCTGGACTTCTTGGCCGGCAAGAGGCTGCCCGGGATCGTGGCCCTTGAATAGCCCATCGAGGCGAGGGGCGCGCGTGCAGATCAAGATAGCACCCGCCATCATGGATGCTGACCTCGGGCATCTGGCAGATGTCGTGGCCGAACTGCAGAGGGGGGGAGCTGACCTGCTCCACGTTGACGTCATGGACGGCCATTTCGTTCCCGCCCTCGTCGGCGGGCAGAGGGTGGTGGCGGCCGTCAGGCGGTACGCCACAATCCCCGTTGACGTCCACCTGATGGTGAGCAACCCCGACGAGGCGGCCGACTGGTTCATCAGGGCCGGAGCCGACATCCTGTTTTTCCATCCGGAGGCAACGCGCGACCCGGCGGGGCTGGTGCGAAGGATCCACGCGAAAGGGCGCCGCGCCGGCGTTGCCCTCAAGCCCCATATGCCGGCCGAGCTGATCAGCGGCTTCGCTCGTGAACTTGACTGCGTGATCGCCATGACGGTCGAGCCGGGCTTCAGCGGCCAGGCTTTTATCGAGGCGGGATGCGAGAAGATTCCGGCATTGCGCCGCATGTGCCGGGACGGTATAGATATATACGTGGATGGGGGGATCAACGGGCACACAGCGTCGGTTGCCGTATCCTACGGTGCCAACGTGCTGGCAGCGGCGTCTGCTGTGTTCGCCGCCGACGTCGCGCTGGCCGAGGCCATCGGCAGGTTGCGGCGAGACGCCGAGCAGGCCTTGAAGCAAGCAGGACAGAGGGGGAAGCGGGGGTAGAGAGTCCATGCGGCTTTTCGGCCGGGGCAAAAAGAAGCCTGTCCCCGACGGCGTATTCCTCAAGTGCGACGGGTGCGGCGAAATGGTCTATCGCAAGAACGTCGCCGAACGCCTTCAGGTCTGCCCCGAATGCAACTATCACTTCCCGATCAGCGCCTGGGAACGCGTCAGAATCCACACGGACGAAGGGACGTTCCAGGAAACAGACGCTGACCTGCGGAGCTGCGACCCACTGGGCTTCGCTGCCGAAAAACGATACGTTGACCAGATCGCCTCAGACATGGAGCAGACCAATCTCAGTGAGGCGGTCGTCTGCGGCAGGTGCAAGATAGAAGGGCGCGACGTGATGTTTGCCGCGATGGACTTCCGATTCCGCGGCGGCAGCATGGGCTGCGTGGTGGGCGAAAAGGTAACGCGCGCGGCCGAGCTATCCTGCCACGAAGCACTGCCCCTGATCACCATGTCCGCCTCGGGCGGTGCTCGAATGCAGGAAGGTGCCCTGTCCCTGATGCAGATGGCCAAGACATGCGCCGCCCTTTGTCGCCTGCACGAAAAGAAGATCCCTTACATCAGCGTCATGTGTCATCCCACTACGGGCGGCGTCACGGCGAGCTGGGCCTCCGTGGGCGACATCATCATGGCCGAGCCCGGTGCGCTCATAGGTTTTGCCGGCCGGCGTGTGATCGAGCAGACGATCAAGAAGCAGCTTCCCAAGGAGTTCCAGACCGCAGGCTTCTTGCTCGAGCACGGCTTCATTGACATGATCGTGCCCCGCAAGGACATCAAGCCCACACTGGCCAAGCTCCTGGACTACCTCATGCCCCGCCGCTGAGGCACGCTGCCCGCCTTACTTGCGGTTCCGCTGGTTGCGCCGTAGAATAATGATAGTTGTTTGAACGACCGCTGTCTGCGATCCGGCCTGTCCCTGCCTGCTGGCGGGCGACGGTCGCTACAGTTAGAAGGTGGCAAGTGTACGAACTCGTCGTCGAGGCCCGCTTTTGCGCTGCCCACCGGCTCCGCGACTACGAAGGCCAGTGTGAACGACTCCACGGGCACAACTACAGGGTTGAGGTGCTACTGGCTGGCCAGGAGCTGGACCCTGCTGGCATGCTGTTGGACTTCAAGGATGCCAGCGCAATCGCAGAGGCGGCGGTTCGCAAGCTGGATCATCAGTATCTTAACGAGATAGAACCCTTCGACACGAGCAATCCTACGGCAGAGAGAATTGCCAGGCACGTCGCGGATGAGGTCGCCGGCAGGCTTCCCCCGGGCCTGACGGTCAAGGCAGTGACGTGTTGGGAGTCAGACAGGTGCGCGGCCCGCTATCTGCCGCAGGCGGGAAGCATGGGCCGCCATCCCGGTGAGCGGGCGCGATGAACAGCAAGGGCGAACATCAGGGCAGGCGCCGGTGCGATGAATGCGGCAAACGCCCGGCGGTGATCGAGCTGACCGAGTTCCGCGACGGCAAGCCGTTCGTGCGGCAACTGTGTGAGGAATGCTACAATAAGCAGGATGGCGTCCCGCCGCTGTCCACCTCCAAGGTCCTGGGTCAACTGGTTGCCGCCCTTGCGCCGGAACTGCAGGAGCTCAGCGTCAAGGTGTGCCCGCAGTGCGGGATGAACTACTTGAGGTTCCGCCAGACGCTCAGGCTGGGCTGCCCGAACGATTACGAGGTGTTCGCGCCGGCGCTCGATCAGCTCCTCAAGCAGCTTCACGGCGCCAACCGGCACATGGGAAAGGTGCCGCGCGGCGCCGCCCAGAGAGGCACGCGGTCACAGAGGCTGGAGGTTCTGCGCCGGGAACTCCAAGAGGCGGCCGCTACCGAACAGTACGAGCGGGCAGCCCGGCTGCGGGATGAGATCAAGGAACTGGAGCGCGAAGTTGCAGGAACCTCTCAAACATAGCCTCACAAGCAACGTGGGCGAGTGGCTGCGCGGGGGCCCCGACGACGACGTCGTCGTCAGCAGCCGCGCGCGCCTTGCGCGCAACATTGCCGGCTACCCTTTCGTGTCGCGGGGCAACGCCGCTGAGATCGCCCGCATCGAAGAGCTCCTGCGCAACAAGATCATGCCTTGCGGCCGCCGCTACGGCCTGACCTATTATCGCCTTGACCAGATCGAGCCCCTGGTTCGCCAGCTCTTTGTCGAGCGGCACATCGTCGCCCGGGACTTCGCCGAGGTCGCCTGGGTCCGGGGCGTGGCCTTCGGGACGGACGAACGCATGAGCTTGATGGTCAACGAGGAGGATCACCTTCGCATGCAGGTCGTCTGCGGAGGGCTTCAGCTCGAACGGGCGTTCCGGGAAGTCTGCGGGGTGGAGGACATGCTGGCCGAGGAAATCCCCTTCGCCTTTTCGGCGCGCTACGGCTACCTGACTGCCTGCCCGACGAACGTGGGCACCGGCATGCGCGCAAGCGTCATGGTCCACCTGCCTGCGCTGGTAATGGGGCAGGAGATGGAGAAAGTGCTCGAGATGGCCCACCGCCTTCAGCTCGCCCTGCGCGGGCTCTACGGGGAAGGCACGCACGGGTCGGCGGACTTCTACCAGCTCTCCAATCGAATATCGCTCGGCCTGCGCGAGGAACAGATCCTGGAGCGCATCTCGCATGCAGTGCGCGACTTGATGAAGCTGGAAAGGGATGCGCGCGACGGCTTTCTGGGCGAGCACAGGCACGAGCTTCACGACAGGATAGGGCGCGCCCTCGACCTGCTGGGCAGTGCCTCGATGATCTCCTCCGAGGAAGCGCTGAACCTGTTGTCACAGGTCCGCATGGGAGTGTGCATGGGACTGGTCTCGCAGGTGGACGTGAAGGCGCTCAACGAGCTGCTTCTCTTGACTTTGCCTGCCCACCTGCAAACAATAGAAGGTAGGCGCGTGGGCCGACTGGAGCGCAACGAGCTGCGCGCCTGCCATCTCAAACAAAGGCTTGTGCTGAACTGACAGTATCAGACTGTCGGAGGCTATGGATGCCTGGTTACGATAGGTTCACCGAAAAGGCAAGAAGGGTTCTCAGGTACGCCACCCAGGAGGCTCAGCGCCTCGGCAGCGAGTACATCGGCACGGAGCACCTGTTGCTGGGCATAGTGCGGGAGGGCACCGGGACGGCTTACACGATCCTGCAACGGCTCGATGTGGACCCCAAGCGCATACGCCTGGAGGTGGAGAAGCGCTGCAGGAATGCCGCCCCGGCTGGCGCGCCGGGCCGGGAAGTGCCCTTCGCTCCGCGCGCAAAAAAAGCCCTCGAATATGCCGCCGAGGAGGGTAAGAGGCTTGGCCAGAACGTGGTCGGCACTGAGCACCTGCTGCTGGGGCTCCTGAGAGAGGGCAGTGGAATCGCGGCCCAGGTACTCACATCGCTGGGAGTGGAGCTGGAGGATGTCCAGGAAGAGGTCTTCGAACTCCTGGGCCCCGAGCTCGAAGGCGAACCGGAACAGGGCGAGGACGAGAAGGAGTCCGCCAAGAGCAAGACGCCCGCCCTGGATTCCTTCGGCCGCGACATGACCGAGCAGGCCCTCAACGGAGAACTCGACCCGGTCATCGGCCGTGAGGCAGAGATCGAGCGGGTCATCCAGGTCCTGTGCCGGCGCAAGAAGAATAACCCCGTCCTGCTGGGCGAAGCAGGCGTCGGCAAAACGGCGATCGTCGAGGGCCTCGCCCAGAGGATCGTGGCGGGCAACGTGCCGCCCCTCCTTAAGGACCGCAGGATCGTCATCCTCGACCTCGCCCTGATGGTAGCGGGCACCAAGTACCGCGGCCAGTTCGAAGAGCGGATCAAGGCCGTCATGCAGGAGGTCAAGCGGGCCGGCAACGTGATCGTCTTCATTGACGAGCTGCACACGCTGGTCGGTGCAGGCGGGGCCGAGGGGGCCATTGACGCCTCCAACGTGCTCAAGCCGCCGCTTTCCCGGGGCGAGATCCAGTGCATCGGTGCAAGCACGCCCGACGAGTACCGCAAGTACGTGGAGAAGGACAGCGCCCTGGAGCGCCGTTTTCAGCCCATCTATGTCAACCCCCCCACGCGCGACGAGACTGTCGAGATCCTCAAGGGCCTGCGGGACTGCTACGAGAGCCACCACATGGTGCGCATCACGGACGAGGCGATCCCGTTTGCCGTGGACTTGTCGAACCGCTACGTGACCGGCCGGTTCCAGCCGGACAAGGCCATAGACGTCATAGACGAGTCCGGTGCTCTGGTGCGCCTGCGCGCGATGAGCGTGTCGCCTGAGTTCAGAAAGCTGGACGAGGAGATCCGACGCGTGACGATCGAGAAGGACCACGCTGCGGCCGCCCAGGACTTCGAACGCGCCATCGTCTTGCGTAATCAGCGGGACGCGCTGCGGGAAAAGAAGCTCAAGCTCGAGCGGGAGCAGCTCCTCGACGGCGTGCAGGGCGTTGTGGATGAGAACGTGGTTGCCGAGGTAGTGTCCCGCATGACCGGCGTGCCGCTGGCCCGGCTCGAGGAAGGCGAGGCGGAGCGGCTCCTGCGCATGGAAGAGGAGCTGCACAAGATGATCGTCGGTCAGCAGGAGGCGGTCGAGGCCGTCAGCCGCCGCATCCGGCGCTCTCGCGCCGGCATGAAGGACCCCAACAGGCCTGTCGCCTCGCTGATCTTCGCTGGCCCCACCGGCGTGGGCAAGACGCACCTGGCGCGCTCGCTCGCCAAGTTCCTGTTCGGTGACGAGGAGGCGCTCATGCAGATTGACATGTCGGAGTACATGGAGAAGCACAACGTCTCCCGCCTGGTTGGCGCGCCGCCGGGCTACGTCGGCTACGAAGAGGGAGGCCAACTCACCGAGAGGATCCGCAGGCGACCATATGCTGTGGTGCTGCTCGACGAGATCGAGAAGGCACACAGCGAAGTCTTCAACATGCTCTTGCAGATCATGGAGGACGGTCACCTGACCGACAGCTTTGGGCGCCGCGTGGACTTCCGCAACGTCGTCCTGATCATGACCTCCAACATCGGCTCCGAGATCATCCGCAGCAGTGCGGGTGTGGGCTTCCGCAAACAAACTGAAGAGGTCACCTACCAGACGCTCAAAAAGCAGCTCCTCCAGGAGGTAGAGCGGCATTTCCGGCCCGAGTTCCTCAACCGCGTGGACGACATCATCATCTTCCACTCGCTGACCAGGGACGACCTGCGCGAGATCGTCAAGCTCGAGCTCAAGAAGATCGTCACCAGGCTCAATGCCAAGAGCATCGAGCTGGTCGTCACCAAGCCCGCCACCGAGCTGATCATAGACCGGGGCTACAACCCCGACTTCGGTGCACGTCCGCTAAAGCGCGCCCTGGAGCTTCTGTTGGAAGACCCGCTGAGCGAACAGATCCTCAAGGGCAGCCTCCGCGGCGGCAGGGTGATCGTGCAGAAAGAAGGCGACCACCTGAAATTCGTGCAGGCAGGCGAAGGGGAGCAAACCATCGAGGAGCAGGAAGCCACGCTGGTGCGGGCTTAAGAGCCTGCTCTGTGGGGCCGGAGTGCGCTCAGGCGGGGGGCCCTCCTATTCGACCGCTGGCAATTTCTCCCGTCGCAAGTTCGCAAGCTGCCCCTTTTTCGTAGGCACCGGCGCATCCACGTCGGTTAGAGGGTTCGCTGTTGCGGCCATGTTCCGGTTTCGGTACCATGGGGCCAGCTCATCTCGCACCCTGTCACGGGAGGGGCGTGCCGATGTCGGGTCTGATCTGCAAAGCCTGGCGGTTGCTGGGGGCAGCGGTCTTGCTGGCAGTGATCCTGTTTGCGGGCTGCCGCGCGGGGCCTGGCCCTGTTGGGCTGCTGCCGGGCGCCGGTGAGATGAGTGAGGCCGAGGCCGCACGTTATGCCAGTGCGGAGGGACGCCTGGCGAGCGAGGATCGCGACGTGCGGCAGAAAGCAGCCGTGGAGCTGCTCGGCATGGGGCACCCTCGGGCGCTGGCAGCCGTGCTGGCACGCATGCGCAACGCCCCCGACCCCGCCGTGCGGGTGGACATGATCGGGGCGGCTGCGTTCTGCCGGGACAGCGGTTGCTTTGAGGCGGTCCTGGGCGCCGTGACAGACGCGGACGACTCTGTGAAGCAGGCCGCCGCCTCTGCGCTCAGCGTCTTTAGCCAGCCTCACCAGGTTGAGGCAATCCTGCGGCAGGCTACCAGCCCCTCGAGCGCGCCGCGCGAGCGCCAGCTCCTGCTGCGGGCGCTCGGCGAGGGGCTGTGTGTCCAGGCGGTGCCAGCGCTCCTGGAAACGCTCAGGGGTGAGGAGGCAACCGTGCGCGAGGCCGCCTGGGAGGCCCTGAAGCTGATCTCCGGGCGCGACCTCCCCCTGGATGCCGGGGCTTGGGAGCAGTGGTGGCAGGCTAACAGGCGCAGGAGCCGCGAGGAGATCCTCCAGGATCGCGTCTGGTCGCTCAGGACGGACCTGGATGCAAGCAGGCGCCGCAGCCAGGAACTCGAAGAGCAGCTCACCGAACTGTCGGCCCTGGCCAGGTCGCCCTCCGGGCAGGCACCGGAGCGCCTGCTGCGCGCCCTGAGCAGCCGCCACCCAGGCATCCGCAGCTACGCGGCGTTCCGGCTCGCCACGCTCGAGCCGCAATCACTCAGTGCCCTGTCCCTCGACGACCGCGCCGTATACGAGACGCTGCGAGCCGCCCAGGCGGATCAAGACCCGCAGGTCAGGGAGGATGTCGTTGCCTGCGTCGTGAAGCTCAAGGGCAGGTTCGCAAGCCCGTTGCTCCTGGAGGCGCTTGCAGACACGGACTCGAAGGTGGTCCTGAGGGCAATTGACTGCGTCAGCAGGGAGATGGGCGAGGTGGCGGTCCGGCAGCTCTCGGCCCTGACGGGCAGCTCCGACCCGCAGGTGCGAGCGGCGGCCGCCAATGCCCTGGGAAAGCTTGGTTCCGAGCTCGCCATCGAGCCACTGCGTAAGGCGCTGGGCGACGTGGACGAGAACGTGCGGTGGTTCTCCGTGGAGGGCCTGCGCAAGCTCGGCGCGGCAGTGGCGGTGCCCGAGCTGTGCACGCTGCTGGAAATGGATCCGAGCCCCCGCGTGCGGGAGATCACGGCCACGGCCCTCGGTGGACTGGGCCAGCCGGCGGCCGTGCCCGCCTTGCGCAAGGCCCTCAAGGACGAGAACGAGCGCGTGCGGGCGAGCGCCGTCTCGGCCCTGAAGGCCCTGGCGAAGGACGACTTCGAGCTCATGACAATCATCGCGGACATCCTGGCAGAGGAAGGCCACCATGCCGTCGCAGCCGAGGTGCTGCGCAAGGCCGTTGCGGCCTTCAGCGGTCGGCCCGAGTTGGAGGCCCGCCTGACCGCCGCGCGCAAGAGGCTTGCGGAAATCCTCGCGGCGCAGAAGGACTTTCTGAGCGCCGCCGCCGTCTATGCCGAGCTCGACCGGCCGACTGGCGGCGACCCAGCGGTGCGCCTCGCACTGGTCGAGTGCTGGATCGCGGGCGGAGAGCCGGGCCGCATCGTCACGGCCGTCGAGGGCTGGGCGGACGGGGCCAGGGACAGGCGCCTGGCGGAGGTCGTGGAGGTTGGCACGGAAGCGATCCGCCGCCTTGCGGCGAGCGGCCAGGATAAGCTCGCCGGCCAGGTACTGGACCTTCTGCTGAACGCCGCCCGGGTGGCCGATGACGCGGCACTTGTTCAGAAGCTCGAACAGCTCAGGGCGCCCGCCGTTCCCCCTGCCCCGCCCGGCTGAGCGGCCCCTTGCCTCAGTTGCCGTGCCCGGCCTCAAGAGAATCGGCGAATGTTCGGATGGCGCGCACGTGCTCGGCAGTGGTGCCGCAGCAGCCGCCGATCAGTCGCCCGCCCGCCTCAAAGAGCGCTGGCAGGTGCTTGGCGAAGGTGGCTGCATCCTCCTCATACAGCGTCCTGCCAGCCACCAGGCGGGGCTGTCCCGCGTTCGGCTGCGCGATAACCGGCAGGTCGGTCAGGGCCGCGATCTCGGCGACCAGGCCGACCATTGTTGCGATGCCCTGTCCGCAGTTTGTCCCCACCACCGCGCAGCCCAGCTCGTGGGCAGCGGCGAGGAGCGCCTGCGGGGCCTCGCCCATCATGGTGCGGTAGCGGCCGGTCTTCTCGCGGGTGAACTTCATGCTGGCGATGAGCGGCAGCCCGCCGACATCTCGCGCTTCGGACAGAGCGATGCGGAGTTCCTGCGATGAGTCAAACGTCTCCGCGATGATGGCGTCTACGCCGGCGGAGGCAAGGGCGCGCACCTGCGCGGCATAGGCCGTCCGGGCCTGTTGCTCCGATAGGTTGCCGACAGGCGCAAGGAGCGAGCCCGTGGGGCCGAGGTCGCCCACGACGGCCGCCCGTGTCCCCGCTGCGCGGCGCGCGATGCGCACCGCTGTCACGTTGACCTCCTCCAGGCGGTCGGCGAGGCCGTGCCTGGCGAGGGCGACGCCGTTCGCGCCGAAGGTGTTGGTGAGCAGAAGCTCGGCCCCTGCCGCCACGTACTGTCGCTGAATGGCCTCGACCACCTCTGGCCGCTCGAGGTCCCAGAGCTCTCCCGGCACCCCGGCCGGAAGGCCGCGCGCGATGAGCTGCGTGCCCATCGCGCCGTCGCAGACGACCAGCCTACTTTGCTGGATCAGGCCGAGGAAATCCACGTTGATGCCCTGCCTTCGTACGAACACTGGACTCCTGCGCGCGCTGGCTGCTATCGCACCCGGCGGCCAGTGGTGCCCATGTTCAGTTTGCCGTACTTCACCCCGCGCATGCCGATCAGGCGCTCGCCCAGATTGCGGATCTCAGGGCCGGGCCCGCGCAGCACCACGATCTCCAGACAGTTGTGTTCGTCAATGTGCACGTGGAGGGTGGAGACGACCCGCTGGTGACTGTGATGCTGGGATTCGGTCAGGCGCTTGTCCACGGACATCGAATGGTGGTCATAGACCAGAAACACGACCGCGAAAGTCTCTCCCTCGGGCGCCTGCCATTCCTCCTCGACCAGCTTTTCCCGCAACAGGTCCCTGATGGCCTCGGAGCGGTTATCGTAGCCCATCTTCGTGATGAGCGCGTCGAACTGCTCCAGCAGGTCCGCCTCCAGAGAGATGCCGAACCGGACCGTCCGTGACATCACCGGTCCACCTCCGGGCTGCTGACAGCCCTTGCCAGAAGACGACCACAGCATGACGCGCTGCTGTACGCATGTCAACGGAATGCCTGTCCGACGTGCCGACGGGAAGGCAGCGGGCTTACCTGCCCCCTCATTGCGCCAGGAGTGCCTGGAGAGGATCGCTCTTGAAAACCCTGCGCAGTGAGAAATGGCGGGGGAACTCGACGCCGCGTTTCTGCCACGAGTGCAACCGCTTCAGGAACTCCGCGTTCGTCCTGTACCAGGCGCGCACGATGCGCTTGCCCCAGTAACGCATCATGGCCGTGCCGAAGCCGAGGCTGGAAAGCGAGCGCAGCACGGAGGGCGTGGAGTAGAACCGCCGGTTGGCACGCATCGTGCCGAGCTGAAGCTCCAGGGGGCTCATGTGGCTGGGCTCGAACACGACGTGGTGCCCGTCGTAGAGCGACCAGTCGTAGGTGAAGATCCGCCCTTCGGCATCCAGGTTGCAGAACAGCGCCGAGCCGGGGATGGGGGTGAGGATCAGGAATTGCACCGTGTCAATCTGCGCGTCAATGGCAAAGCCGATAGTGCGCGCGAAAGTCT
>CAYYNS010000003.1:0-17654 GCA_964473085.1 uncultured candidatus Brocadiaceae bacterium | reverse complement strand
GGCGGCCCTGAGCAGTCCTTTGGGCCAGGGGACGCCGATCGTCACGGGCTGGGCGCGCAGCTTCCGCCAGATCCTGTTCTTGACGACCAGATACTGCGATCGTTGGTTCATGGCGTATCCTCCGTTGAATCGAGGTTTCCCATATCGGCTTGGCTGAACCTCATCTGTCGGCAACGCGGGTCTATTATTGCCAGAAGAAGCCCCGTTGCAAGGCCGCTCTTGCCTTCTGAGCGGTTCCAGCCGCCTGTGGCGGGCCACTGGTGAAGATCATCCTCCCAGTGACCACCCGCGTGTTCTTGGATGCGCCTGAGCACGAGCGTAGGCTGCTGATGGCCGTGACAAGGGTGGGCTGGGAGGCGAGCGCGTCCACATCACGCATGGCAATCTGCCCGCCCTTGAAATCCGCGACGAGTTGTTTATGCTCATAGATGCCGAAGGTGGGCTGTCCGTGACACTGTGTCATCTTGAAGGCCTCCTTGCTTGCGGCGCTGAAACGCTATTCGCGCCCATTCTACCAGGTCGGGAGGCCTTTTCGTTGCGGACCTTCACGAAAAGTCATGGATAATCCGGGTTAGTTACATGCACATGTAAGAGTAGAGCCTTGCAAGGAGGTGCGTTCATGGGTGTTGATCGGGATCAGCTCCGGGTCCCGGCCCCGGGTGGTTCAAGCTCTGGAAGCGGTGTTGGCGAGAACTTCCGCGCGGCAGTGGTGGTCGGTGCCAGAGCGCCGGAATTGGAACACTTCGCTGCCCAGGAACTCCGTTACTATCTTGAAAAGCTCTTCGGCATCCGCTCCTGTCTAACCAGGGATGTCCCGGACACAGCGGATGTGCTCTTCTTGGTTGGCAGTCCTGACACCAACGTTGCGGTGAGGGAGGCAGCCGCATCCAGGCCACTCCCGGAAATGGGTGAGCAGGGCATTGTGCTGAGACGGGTGCAACTTCGGGGGCGGCCTGCGATGCTTCTCGGCGGGGGCAATCCTGCGGCGACCCTCTGGGCTGTCTACGAAATGGCCGAGAGGTGGGGTGTCCGCTTTCTGTTGCATGGAGACGTGCTACCTGAAGACCCAGCAGAGCTGCTCCCGGACCTTGACGTTGCCGTGGAGCCCCTGTTGAAAGTGCGCCAGTGGAGGGTCGTCAATGTTTTCCCTTTCGGCCCCGAGTCCTGGGGCACGGGTCACTACCGGCCCGTGTTCGCCCAGTTGGCCAAGCTCAAGTTCAACAGGATAGTTATCAACACGTATCCGTGGCAGCCGTTTGTGCACATCGAGTTCGGCGGAATTGCCCGCCAGTCGGCCTGGCTGTGGTGCGATTTTCACTATCCGATAACCGGTGACATGGTGGGACGAGAGCTTTTTGCGGATGAGCCGGAGTTCTGGAATCCAGACCTTCCCTACGAGGCGAGCTATGAGGAGCTGAGGACGGCGGGCGAACGACTGCTGCATAATATCATGGAGTGTGCTCACAGCCTGGGGATGGCGTGCGCCCTGTCCGTCAACCTGACGGAGTTCCCACGGGAGTTTGCGCCTCTGTTCAAGGATCTGGGGAAGGTGCCCCAGATGGGCGAGCTGGCGGTCTTCCCCGGACCTCAGACAGTACCGGAGGACCCGGTTCTGACAGGGCTGGCGACGACCGTGCTCAGGACGACGCTGGAGACATACCCTGAGGCGGACTGCCTCGTGCTGGGAGTGCCGGAGTTTCGCGGCTGGAAAGAATGTTACCAAGAGGCCTGGCTGGGGCTGGAGACCAAGTACAGGCTCTCAGAGCTCTGTCCTCTGAATGATATCCTGGGAGCGACTTCGAAAAGGAGCCTGTACCCCGGCGGGGCACAGAGGGCACTAGATGAGGTGAAAGGGGATATCGTAGCACTCTATTTCTACGACCGGCTGCTGACCGAGCTAAGGGTGCTGGAAGGCTGCCGAAGGCCGGATGTCAAGCTGGTCTACGCGGAGATCGCCGAGGAGCTTTTTCCAGTCCTGGGTCGGATTCTTCCGCCCGGCTCCGAGCTGCTGAATGCCCTCGACTATACCCCCGACCGGGTCCTGAAGCGCAGGGAGGTGCTTGGCAGGCTGCCGAGGCAACTCCCGTCAACCCTGATCTGTACCCTCCACGACGACAACATAGGCGTGTTGCCACAGCTTACCACTGGTTCGTTGCATGAGCTGATTGGGGACATCAAGCGCCACGGGTGGGCCGGATTTTCTACAAGGTACTGGCTCATCGGAGACCACGACCCCTGCGTGGCCTATCTTTGCCGAGCCGCCTGGAAGCAGACCACTCCCGAGTTGGCTTACAGGGACCAGGTCGCTGCCATCTGCGGGGAGAACTGCGTGGGTGATATGCTGGAGGCATTCCGAGAGGTCGAACAGGCAACGGTGATTCTTGAGTGGGAGGGCCTGGGACTCACGTTCCCTGTGCCTGGAATGATGATGAAGCACTGGACTGCCGAGCCCATGCCGGAAGGTTGGAAAAAGGTGCGAGGGCACTACTCTTGTGCCCTCGAGGCGGTGCGGCAGGCCCTTGGGAAAGCTCGCCCGGCCGGCGTCTCTTATCTGCTTTACATGGCGCGCAGGCTCCAGTTCGGCGTGGCATACCTCGATGCCGTGGGGGCCCTGCGCGAGGCTGCAATTGCAGAGGCGAAGGGTGACGGAAAGCAGGCGTTCCAAAGAGCAAACTGTGCGGTGCAGTCAGCCCGTCGCGCCATTGAGTTATACGCCAGTGTCGCCAGGGACCAGTCTGACCGTGGCGCAATTGCGGTCCTGAACGAATACGTCTACCGCCCCCTGAAGACGAAGGTTGCTGAGCTGGCGGGCAAGATCAAGATGTAGAGAAGAACTGTGTGCATCGAATGAAATCCCTTTGCGTGGTGCCCCTTTCACTCAGCGGCTACTGGCCCGTCAGGCGTGACGCGGAAGAACTGGCCCCGGATGTGGCCGGGCACGCGATAGCCCTCGTGCATGATGTTCAGAACGCGCCCGTCTGCCATCTCCACCATCGCCATCATCGCGGAGGCGGGCGAGAGGCGGAACGGCTCAGTCCAGCTCCGGCCTTTGTCGAAGCTCAGCCGGAGGAAAGTCCCGTAGCCTCGGCTTCCCAAAATCAGGGCGCCGGAGCTATGCCGAAGGAGAAACGGGCATTCTGCACTCACATTGGACTGTGACAACCGTGCCCAGGTTCGCCCGCCATCTTCAGAGCTGCTTGTCCACATGTGGGGAGCACTGAGCGTGCGCATGAATGCCACGAGCTTCCCCGGCTCAGTCTCGGCTACCATGCATTCGTTGTGGTCGAAGTTGTTCTCATCGAAGTAGATCGGCTCTTCCCAGGTGTAGCCGTCGTCGGTGCTACAGATAAGCAGTGAGCGGTCGAGCCTCTCCGCATTACACTCCACGCTTCCCCCTGGCACGGTCTTGACCTCGTAGGCGCACATTACCACCCTTGCATCCGAGAGCCGTATCATCGGGCCGTACAGGGACAGGCGGCCGTGACGCTGCCGGTATGCCGCGAGGCGCTTGCCGGCTATGGTAAACTCCTGCGGCTCCGTCCAGCTCAGGCCTGCATCTGCAGATCGCACGACGAAAGTCTGAGGAATAGCATCTGGATCGTAGCCGCCAGAGGTGACGCCGACGAGACAGGAAACCGTGCCGTCGCGGTGTGCGAAAAGCGAGGAGCACCCGCAGTTGGAGCCCTGCTGTGCGAAAATCGGCTCAGGTCGGCTCCAGGTGCGGCCTTCGTCCTCCGAGCGCGTCAGCACCACGGACAGGCAGGCAGCGGGATCCTTCAGCTTCGGCGCGTGCTGCCAAGCGACCAGTGTCAAGCCGTCTTCGGTGCGGCAGGCAACGGGGCAGGCGTTGTATCCTTCAGGCTGCTCCCCGCCGGGATAGAAGAATCGGGGCAGCTCACCCTGGTGCGTCCTCCACGGCGCGGGAGATTCCGCCGGCTCACCTTCAGCCTGGAAGTTGCGGAAGAGCACAGAACCCCGTCCGACCAGCCCGACACACCCGGCGGGATAGGCGCGATCCCGCACATCGAAGACGACCCGCGCATCCACGGAGACGCGCACATACGTACCGCTGGCCTGAATCCGCACCGTCACCCAATCGGGACTGGAGCAGTTCCAATCCTGTCGCGTTCGGACCCCCGTGCCTTGAACAAACCGTTCCGGCACGATTGAATGCGGGACCTGACCCCGCGCCAGCTCCCGCCGGTACCCGCTCGCCTCCTGCCGCCAAAGCGTAAGCTCGTAGTAGTGGCCCTTTCGCCCCATGTCCGTGACATCCACGACGTAGAAGCGAGAACTGTCCACGGCCCGGAAGACGACGCCGCCGTGGATGACGGAGCCGTAAGGGCACTTGTAGTCCACCGAAACGTCCGTGTCCGCCAAGGGCTGAGCAGATAGGATGGCGTAGTCCTCGCGCGCCAACTCATGCGCGTAGAGGTTCGGCACGCATGAATGGCCCTGGTCGAAATTCGGAAGCGACCAGGTCGGGGAATAAATCATCCCCTCGAAGTCCTGTTTCCACCCCGGCTGACCGATGAACGTCCAGTTTTCATCGCTGCACGTCAGAGCCGTGTTCAAGCGTATGAAGCTCACGGTCTTTCTCCTGTCTCTTCGGGAAGATTCGGGGCGACCTGGCGGCAGTCTCATCATTTCTTGGGCGGCCAGTCGTCAGGCACTCGCCAGCGCACCAGCTCCCCGGCGCATTCGGCGTTATGCGCCGGGCTCTCCCCGGCCTTCCATTGCGTGTAGTAACCGGTGAGGACGGTTCCGTCCTGCAATTGGACAGAACGCGGATGGCCGCAGTATCCGGACCAACTGGTCCAGGAAAGGACGATGGGATGGTCAATGTCCCAGGTCTCGCCCCTGTCGCGGCTGCCAACTGCCTGAACGCCGAATGGGAACTGCCGATTGCCGTAGAGAAGAACGATCCGCCCGTCCTTCAACTGCAGTGGATAGGCACCGGCAGCCTGGAGAACCCCCAGGCCGGTAGGCTTGGGATGCGACCAGGTGCGGCCCCAGTCATCTGAATAGAACATCGCTGGCGAATCGCCTGCTTCTTGATCCACGGGAGCGCCTGCCGCTCCGGGCACAATATCTTCCAGCCTGTCGCGCTTGATGAAAGCGGCGCTGCAGCGGGCGATCCCGACGATCCGCCCGTCCGAAAGACAGGCGTAACTGATTTCGTCAGCGTCCGTCTCTGTGGGAACCCTCGTCGGGTCTTCCCACGTTCTTCCCTCGTCGGTGGATCGGATCACATATGCTTCCCACTTGTAGTGGCCGACCTCCCGGGCTACGTGGATCATCAACGTGCCGTCCGGCAGCTCGATCGGCCCATGGCATTCACCCAATGTCAAAGGACCCCTGCCGGGAATGAGGTCATCCGGGATCTTGAAAGTCGTCCACGACCTGCCCGCGTCGCTCGAACGGCTTATGAAGCCTGAGCCGCTTGCAAGGATGAGCGTATCGTTTTTGAGGGCCTTGAATCCGCCTGGGCGTCCTGGCAAATCGAGCACCCTGGGCTCGCTGAACGTCCTTGCATTGTCCTCCGAGTGCTGGAGGGTGCATTTCCGTTCCGAGTGTGCGGGGGGCTCGATGAAGCCGGCAACGACGATCGTCCCATCGCCTAACTGGGCAGCCTGCGGTTTCCCTGCCATCCTGAGCCTGACGCGTACGGCAGGGATACGACTTGTCACCCATACCTGGTGCATATTCACGCTATCGAAGCCTGTATACCAGCCCCCCGGCTTCGGGTACGCTGGGGCGCTGTGCGCTTCCTTCTGCATCTGGCTCTGAGAAGTTTCTCTCCTGATCGTCATGTTCGCTCCTTCCTCTCGGCCGAAACGCGACGGTAGATGCAGCCCTCTCGCCCCTGCCAGCGTCCGCAGACGAACAAATGGTCCTTGCGCACCAATTGCACGAGTGGGTAGACGTTCGTGTGGGAGGGGACCTCTCGGCTCCAGGTATGGCCGCCATCGTAGCTGAATCGCAGCTTGTTGAATGAACTGGCGCAGACCAGCCCTCCGTCGGGCAGCAGCGCCAGAGCGGGCACGGCGCCGATAAATGCAAACTCCGGCTTAGTCCACGTGCGCCCCCGATCCCTGCTGAAGGATACTGAAGAAGAGGACGCCTCGCCGCCGTGATGGCTGCGCCACTCCGTCCGCATCAAGGCAACCCACACACCATCTGGCATGGGCTGGATATCCATCTCGTTGTAGGCGATCTCGTGGAACTCGTTGTCATAGCCGACCAGTGAGAAATCGCCCCAGGTTGTGCCCCCGTCTTTACTGCGAAATAGGCCACAGCAGTCCATCCTGCCGCTGGTGTCTTCCTCGCTCAGACATCCGTAGACCGTCATGATCACGGTCCCGTCACTCTCCTCGAGGAACCGGCCGTAAGGGTTGGCCCACACTAGCGGCTTGATGTCCATGGGACGATCTGCTCCATTCCAGGTCTTGCCGCGGTCGTCCGAGGAGTAGATCCAAACCTTGGTCGTGCCTCTTACGCCGTTGAGTTTGAAATAAGCATACCCGTCGGGTGTTTCGAGGCCGACAGCCTGGCCGTTCCAGTCAATGAGGTCAAATTCAGCAGAGGCTATGAGCCAGCGGCCCGAGCGCAGCACACCCAGTAGCCCGCTGCGTGGCGCTTTGGCCACCTGCTGGAACGTCAGGCCGCCATCCCCGCTGGCGTAGATGCGTTCGCCTGAAAGCGCGTACAACGTGTCATCAGGCCCCTGAGTCACTTCTCCGAAACCGGTCTCAATTGAGGTCGAGAGGGTTTCGACCGGCTCCCAGCGGTCACGCCTCTCACCCAGAATGAGCTTCTCGGACAGGGGCGGCGCATTCGGGTTGCGCTGCATCATGGCCACCTCGATTCCTTCTGTGGCTGTTGTGCCCCTGCCCTCCGGCTTGAAGGTGCCCCGGTCATGCACCAGCAGCAGCCTATCTCCGTCGAGCCCAATCGCGGAGAAGTACTCCCCCTTGATGTCCTGATCTAACATCCGGTCGCACCGCCAACTGTCGAACAGGTCCTCGCTGAACTGGACGCGCACTATCCCGCGGTGCTGCGGATCCTGGTCCACACACGCCAGGGTTGAGCCCACCGCCGCAAGGGCCGGATTGCAGGCCAGAAGCCGCTGCTCGGCCTCCGACCAGGTCTTGCCGCCGTCCATGCTGATGCTGCGATATAGAAAGGTGTTGCCTACGGAGATCAACGCCAGCAACTGGCCGCTGGGGTCTGCATGGACAGCAGTCGGGCCATAAGCGATCTTGCCTTCCTTGAGGTCGCAGGCGATCACGTCGAGCCATCCCCACGTCTGTCCGTTGTCGGTCGAGCGCAACAGCCCGCTGCACGGGGCTTCTTTGCCATCAACGGGCAGCCTACCGAAGACTGACATCAACAATTCGCCCTCAAGCTCGGCCAAGCGTCCATAGGGAGTAGCCTTATGCAGGGGCAAGCAGTCAATCAGGTTCGTGGAGTTCCACGTATGTCCGTCATCCTCGCTCAGGAGCATCCTCACAAGCCCAGGGCCTTCCCTGAACGGCGCCACGAGCTTGCCCGAGCGCAGGCGGGTCAGCGTGCCTAAAGCTTGCGGTGTGCCTCGGGCCGGCCGGTAGACAGTCCGTGCATCCGACCAACTCCGGCCTTCGTCATTAGAACGAACCAGCCCCAGCACAGAGCCTTCCCGCCCTTCCGGTTCGTAGGTCAGTAGCAGCAGCAACTCGCCTTTGCTGTTTCGGGCGATGGAGGGGTGACGAGGGTTTCTGACTTTCTCACACGCTGCCGTCCGCCACATCCGGGCGAAGAGTCCCCCGCCGGATTTCAAATCCAGTTCTCGCCGCGTTGCGCCGTACCGCCCCGGCCCGCTCACCGCTATCTTTCCTGTTCGAGATTTCCCAGATAGATCTGACCGAACGCCGAACGGAAGTCCCTTGAGTGATCATACTTGCGCACGGCGCCCGTGCGTGTGGCCCGCCTGCGAGAAGATCACGCCGTCCCCTTCAAGCGCAGCCCGCCCCGATCAAGACGAATCGCATTGGCACAGGCCTACCGTGACCGTTTCGAGGTGTGTGAGCTGACGTTTCCCGGATAGACTGCGCCAGATACCCGGCGCCGGCTACCTTGCGTCATCGTAGCCACACACAATTCGCTACGCAACAGCCTTGTCGCCTGACTGCAGCTGGTGAGCTCTATTCAGTGCCAGGGCTTTCGCCCAGGCCCTTTTGTTCGTTTCGCACGTACTCCTAGAGTTCCGTACGAGCTCGTCCAGCAGGTCGAGTATCTCCACGCGGGCCGGGAGCATAAGTTGCCGTGGCCTGAGCAGGTCAACGATGGCGGTGCTGTCCGCCCGGCAGGGTAGAACTGCTCTTGATTTTCCGAGGGTTTCGGGGACAATGGCGGTGGGGTGAATTGATTCGTATCTGCCTCAGGGAGGTGAACAAGCCAAGAGATAGACCAGAGGCATAACTGAACCGTGAAGACGCGCTGAGGGACCGGCCCTGTGAAGCGCGACCAACCGACCGGGCGGCAACCGGCACGGTGGTAAGGCCGGAAGGCCCCTCGTGGGGCCGACGACGGGCGAAGCCGAAGGCTACGACCTTCCCGGCTCCGTCCGAACGGGGCCGGGAAGGCCGTGGTGCCTTTTGCTTGCCTCCTCTGGCTCACACAGTAGATTTCCTTGCTGCATCCGCCCGATGCGGGTTGAAGGAGGAGCAGGCGATTGTCACAAGTCTCTTTTTCGCAAGCGCTTACGCTAGTGCGTGGATGGTTTCCTAAACCGCTTCAACCCGGCGTCACCCGTTTGTCCTGGGAGGACTGTGCATGAGGCTGCGGAAAGTGGATTTTGCGCACGACCTGAAGACGACCCTGAGACGGATGCGGCAGCACGGCCTGCTGCTCACCTCCGTGGATGGCGGCGGCAAGCCCAATGTCATGGCCATCGGTTGGGGCAGTCCCGGCGTGATATGGAGCAGGCCCATCTTCGTCATTCTCGTTCGGCCCAGCCGCTACACGTTCGGCAACATCGAAGCGACAGGGGAGTTCGTCGTGAACGTCCCGACGGACGACATGCGTGAGGTTTGCATGCACTGCGGAACGGTGTCGGGACGTGACCATAACAAGTTCCAGGAGTGCAGCCTCACGTTGTCAGAGGCGAAGACGGTGCGCGTGCCCCTCATTGACCAGTGCGTCATGCATTACGAATGCCGCGTGCGACACCGTAACGACGTCGTCGAGTCGCAGCTCGACCCCGAGGTGAGGTCGGCGTGCTACGCTAGGGGCGATTTTCACCGCATCTACTACGGCGAGATACTGAGGGCAGCGGTGCGCGCCCGCTGAAGGCGTTGCTGCGCGACTCGGGCGCTCATGCCGGGGATGGAGGGGTGCCCAGAAGGGGGCCCAGAGCGCTACCGGTAGAGCGCCAGCCAGGCCTCGAGGTCTTCCGGCGTGTCAATGCCCAGGCAGGGCTTGTCCGTGATGGCCACCTTGATCCTGTAACCGGCGCTCAGCGCGCGCAGTTGCTCGAGCTTCTCGGCCATCTCCAGGGGGCATGGCGGCATGGCGGCGAACTTCAGCAGGAAGTCTCTTCGAAAGCTGTAGATGCCCATGTGCCGTAGCGGCCGGACCGGTGAGTCGCGCAGCCAGTCGAGCGAATCCCTCACGTGCGGGATCGGGCTGCGGCTGAAGTAGAGGGCGCGTCCGTGCTCGTCCACGACGACCTTCACCGCGTTTGGGTCGCGCAAGGTCGCTTCGTCCGTGATGGGGTGCGCCAGCGTGCCCATTACGGCCTCGTCGTCTGCCGCCAGGAGCTGGATGACCTGTTCCACTTGCCCGGGCTCGATTTGGGGCTCGTCGCCCTGCACGTTCACGATGATGGGGGCCTGGAGCGTCCGCGCCACCTCGGCGACCCGGTCGGTGCCGCTCCTGTGATGCATGCCCGTCATGCGCGCCTCCCCGCCGAAGCTTTCTACGACATCCAGGATGCGGCGGTCATCGGTGGCCACGATGACCCTGAACACGCTCGGCGCCTGCGCAACCCGCTCGTAGACGTGCTGCACTATGTACTTGCCGGTGACCTCGCGGGCCACCTCCAGGATAGGTTTGCCCGGCAGGCGCGTGGACTCGTAGCGCGCGGGGATGACGACGGTTGCCTTCAAGGGCAAGTCCCTCAGGGCTCTGTGTTGTCGTCTTCGGCGTCTTTGAGTTCGGCGGCGCGGCGCTCGCAGAAGGCCGCATCCTTGGTCAGCCCGCAGTCCGAGAAGAACTCGCGGAGCTTCTCGTAGCGCTTATGGCTGTCAAAGCCCACGTACCACTCCAGCTTGCGCAGACACACCGGGCACAGGAACAGGCTCCGCCGGTCGGACTCGCGCAGGGAGTTCGACCCGTTCATCACGCAATTATAGAACGTGCAGTGAGCCATGCCGAGGATGTGGCCGATCTCATGAGCGGCAGTCTTGAGGGTCCGCTTCAGGGCGAGCTGGCGCGGGTCTTCGCCTTCAGGGATGAAACGGCAGACCGAGCACAGCCCGAGCCGGTCGCTGTAGGCCCCGATCCCGAAGACGAAATTCAGGTTGCCATGGTAGAGGTCCACGCTCGTAAGGCCGATCATTGCGAGCGTGTCCTTCTGCTTTCCGGCCAGCGGCAGGAGCACGTGCCGAACCAGTTCGCCTGCGTGGTACTGGCCCCGCCGAGCGTTGTAACAGGCCCTCGGCAGTGGCTGCGCTGGCAGGCGCTCGACCTCCGTGTCAAAGAAGATGCCGAGGTAGCGCACGGCCTTCTCTAGGAGTTCCGGGCGCTCCTTGCCGATCTGGCCCAGCGGCACCACGTAGATCCTGTTCCAGTCCTTCGGCCTGGGGCCGCCCATGAGGTCTTTGTATTCAGCGAAAGTCTGGCCCGGCTCCTGGAAGGCGTAGAGCCAGTCGCCTGGCTGCGGAGGTCCGAGCCTCTGCCAGTCGGGACTGGGGGCCGGCGGCTCGACGTCAGGCTCCTTCGCAGGAAGCCTCTGCCCGGCGCGGACACGGTGCGCCGGCGCCAGCAGCGCTGCAAGCACCAGGAGCGCCACAGATAGCATCGCCGAAAGCCGGGCTCGTTGCAGGGAACCGAGGGACACGCCGTGGCCCTCTTGAGGTCGGCCAGACCAACGGCACCAGTACCTCCGTCAGGTGATTCTACGGCCCGGCGGCGGCAGGGTCAAGGTGGCCGGAACCTGCGCCGGGTTTTTCCTTTGCAATTCGGCCTCTTGTCCCATAAACTTTGCGTGGGATGCCTGTTGGCCGCCCGGGCAAGGCGGCTTCATGCGGGTCAGGGGCCGCGCACGCCTGAGTACCATTTGGGGAGCAAGCGTGGAAAAGACCGACAAATTGTGGGATGGCCGGTTCGAGAAGGAGACCGCCCCCGTGGTCGAGGAGTTCACGCAGTCGGTGTCCTTCGACAGGCGCCTGTTCCGGCAGGATATCCAGTGCAACATTGCTCACGCCGAAATGCTGGCTCAATGTGGGCTGCTGACGGAGGCTGAGCTTGTGCGGATACGAGAGGCCTTGCGGGAGATAGAGCGCGAGATCGAGAGCGGCAAGTTTGGGTTCCAGCAGGCGCAGGAGGACATCCACACCAACATCGAGGTTGCGCTCGTCCAGAGGATCGGCGAGCCCGGCCTGAAGCTGCACACGGCGCGCAGCCGCAACGACCAGGTGGCTTGCGACGCGAGGCTCTGGACGTGCAGTGCGATAGACGAGACGGACGGGTTGCTTGAGCGGTGCCAGCTTGCGCTTGTGGATCGTGCCGAGAGGTTCCAGCGCGTTGTGGTTCCGGGGTTCACGCATTTGCAGCACGCCCAGCCTGTTCTTCTGGCCCACGTGCTGCTGGCCTACGTGGAGATGTTTCACAGGGACCGGGACCGGCTGGCCGACTGCCGGCGACGGGTCAATGTGAGTCCGCTGGGGGCCTGCGCGCTGGCGGGCACGACGCTCCCGATAGACGTCGAGTTCACAGCCGAGCGGCTGGGCTTCGATCGCGTGTTCGGCAACAGCATTGACGCCGTGAGCGACCGTGACTTCGTCGTCGAGTTCGTTTTCGACCTGGCGATGGTCGCCTGTCACCTGTCGCGGCTCTCGGAGGAATGGCTGCTGTGGGCCTCGTCGGAGTTCGACTTCGTGGACCTGGACGAGGCGTTCTGCACGGGCTCCAGCATTATGCCGCAGAAGAAGAATCCGGACGTGCTCGAGCTGACACGGGGGAAGACGGGGCGGGTCTACGGACACCTGATGGCGCTTCTGACGCTTCTGAAAGGGCTGCCGCTGGCATACAACAGGGACATGCAGGAGGACAAGGTAGCGCTCTTCGATGCGGTGGACCAGGTGCAGGGCTGCCTGCGCGTGATGGCGGAGCTTGTTGCGACCACCGCCTTCAAGGAGGACAAGGCGCTGGAAGCCTGCGAGAAGGGCCATCTGGACGCCACGGCCCTGGTTGAGTACCTCGTCAGGCGCGGCATGCCGTTTCGGGAGGCCCACCACGCCGTGGGCGCGGCAGTCAGAAAGGCTGCCGCGCAGGATGTCAGGCTTGCGGACCTCACCCTGCAGGAATTGCGCAGCTTCAGCGGGCTGATTGCGGAGGACGTGTTTCAGGTTCTGGGCGTGCGCAACTGCATTGAGAACTATCGCTCCGCCGGCTCTTCTTCTCCAGCAGAGGTGGCGAGGCAGATCGAGAAATGGAAAAAGGGCCTTGCTCAAGCAAGACCTGCGTAGGGCAGTTGCGGGTCAGCCCCGCTCCTGGCAAGCCGGGTCGCTGGAGCAGGGGGCGTGCGAAGCGGTGCGCGCTTCTGAGGGGAGACGCTGTTAGATGAAGGCGAGGTGTAAGTGCGGCCGGATCATTGTGTTCCGGCCCGAGCTTGAGGGGAAGACGGTCAGGTGTCCGGGCTGTGGCAAGGCGGTGCGGCTGCCGAGCAGCGAGCGACCGGCTGCCCCGCCGTTGAAAGAGGCTCCGGGGGCCGCTGCGCCGCGCCCCGAACGCGAAGAGGCCGTCCGGCAGGGAGCGGCGGAGGCCGATACAGAGGCGCCGACGCGCGACGAGGAAGTGGCAGAGGCTCCACGCAAGGCAGAGCCGGAGTTCGACTGGGGTGAGGAGTTCTCCCTGGAAAGGGAGGAGCCGAGCCCGCCTCAGGCGCGGCCTTCCGCGCCGGCGGCGCCTGAGGAGGCGCGGGCCCCCGCTGCGCCGGCCGAGGAGTCGGGCCTGGGCTTTGAGTCGCGCGAATTCCATCTCGACACCGAGGGGGCAGCGGAAGCTGAAGAGGCGCCGCTCGACCTTGGACCCGGGCAGATACTGGGGGTTCGTAAGGGGCCGGCTGCGGGTCCGCCGGGCGGGCTCGCCGTGGAGAAAATACAAGTATGCCCGAAGTGCGGGCTCGTCGCTACGGAAAAGGTGGACGCCTGCCCCGAGTGCGGCACGGCCCTCGGCGTGACGGGGGCGCGCAAGGCCGCCGGGAGAGCCCCAGCTTGGGCCGCATCCTTCTGGGGGGCCTTTGGATATGCCTATGCAGCCGTTTTCGCCGCGAACGGATGGAAGTCGTGGCTGCGGTATTTGTTGGCTGGCGTTGGGGCACCGGTGCTGCTGAGCCTTTTCATGAGAATCCCCATTTTGGGCTGCCTCGGATGCTTCGCTGTGCCCGTAGTGCTGGTAGTGATGCTGAGCGCTGTGGTAGGCGCGATGTACTACTACATGGCACATTCGGCGGCCTACGGTCTCGAGTCCGTCCAGGAAGCAAGACCGCAGGTCTGGGGCGACATGGTCCTTCCGTTCTTCCAGGTGATATTCTCCAGCAACTTGCTGGTGATCGGGCCGATCGTGGCCGGCTGGCTTGTGGCGAGGCTTACCGGTTCGATTGACTTTGCGGAGCTGAGGGACCTCCTTGAGGGAGGCGAGGGCGTCAGTGGCTATGCGAAGGTTGGCGGCCTTGTCGCCAGCAGCGCCCTGATCCTGGCAGGCATGGTTATCGGCGTTTTTTGTTTCCCCATGCAGCTCATGCTGCTGGGGGCGTCGCAGAGCCTGGGCAAGACTGCCAACCCCGTCAACATGCTCAAGGCCCTCTTCAGGGCGCCCCTGGAGTATGCCATCCTGTGCGCGTTCTTCATGCTCAACATCGTGCTTACGCCCATTCTGGTGATCCTTGGTGCGCTTTCGGCCGCTGTTGTTGCGGAAGGGCCCCTCGGCCCGCTGCTGGTCCTTGCCGTGATCATGGGCATAATGATCTACATGGCCTCCGTCAACGGCTGGCGCATGGGCATGTTCCTTCACTCAAACCCGAAGGTCTTTGACCACGTGAAGTGAGGACGACGCCGTCATGGGCTGTCAGAGGCACGGCGATGCTGGAGGGTTCCATCCGGATCGGCCGGGGCCGCGCGTAGCGACGCTGACCGACAGGCAGTTGCAGCTCATGGTGGCCTGTTGCGCGGCGGTGCTCCTGGCGGCCTGTTTGGTTCTCGGGCCGGATGCCCGCGGTCTGGGCACACACTCCCGCCTGGGCCTGCCGGGCTGCGCCTACCTTCTCAGGACCGGCGTGCCCTGTCCCGCCTGCGGGGCCACGACGAGCCTGTGCTGGTTCGTTCGGGGCGGGCCGGGGCTGTCCTGGCAGGTTCACCCTGCGGGCCTTGCGCTGGGCTGCGTGCTACTGGTGAGCATGCCGTTGTCGCTGCTGTCGGCCCTTTTGGGCTGGCGCTGGCTTGCCCACCTTCGCAGGCTTCCCCTGACGGCGTGGACTGCGCTGGTGTGCGCGGCGCTGGCCCTTCTGCTTGTCGGCTGGCCGCAGAGGGTGCGGCGTTATGCGGATGCTCAGCACGCTTCCGGCTTGCATTCGACGGCGCTCCGCGTTTCTGCCTCACGGGCGGACGCTGGCCGGTAGGGGCCGCAGGCCGTCCGGGGGTTGATGTTGAGAGACACGGGCTCTTTACCTGTGCGGCCGTGTCCCGCTGCTCCCCGTTCCTGAAAGGGTCGGCGAATGGCGAAGATCGGGGTCATCCATTACAACTTCCCCGGGTTCGATTTCGAGCAATTCCTCCGCTACTGCGTGGACACCGGTTACCAGTACGTGGAGTTGCAAATCGGCGACGTGTGGGATGGGAAGGATCCGGCGGCCGGGCCCGAGAAGAAAGCCGAAGCGGTGCGCGGGCAAATGGACAGGCTCGGCCTGAAGGCCTCCGCGCTGTCGGCAGGCAATGATTTCCTGGTGGTGGGCGAGGGGGCGATGGCCGCGCAGGTCAAGCGCATGGAGCGCGTGGCAAGGCTGGCGAGGATCCTGGGCACAGGCGTCCTTCGTACGGAGGGCGGCTGGCCCAAAGAGGGCATGGCGGAGTCCCAGTGGGTGCCCCTGATCAGTGAGGGACTGAAGCGCTGCGCGGACCTGGCGCCCAAGCTCGACGTCTACTTCGCGCTGGACAACCACGGCATCGTGACCAACGACGGCGACCGGCAGGTGGTGATCTTCCGCGCGGTGAACTCGAAATACGTCGGGGCGAACCTCGACACGATGAACTACCGCTGGGCAGGACACGACCTGGAGACCATCCGGCATTTTTACGACGTGGTGGCGCCCTACGCGCTCCACACGCACATGAAGGATGGCACCGGCAGCTTGCGGAATTACAAAGGCGCGGCGCTCGGTGAGGGCGAGATAGACCTGGCCTATGCCGTCCGCGTCCTCAAAGGCTCGGGCTACGACGGCGTCTGGACAGCCGAGTATGAGGGGCCGGAGGCGGCCGGCGGCGTGGGCTACGCGAAATGCTTCCGCTGGCTCAAGGATCATTTATGACCGGTTCTTTTGTGCCTGGGGGAGGACGGGAGCAAGAGTGCTGAAGAAAAGGAAGGCCAGGAAGGTAGTGGTCCTGCTGGGAAGCCCGCGGCCTGACGGCAACAGCAGCATCCTTGCAGGCCGGATTGCAGGGGGCGCAAAGGCCGCAGGCGCGCAGGTGCAGAGCTTTCGCCTTCACGACATGAAGATCGGTCCGTGCCGCGGCTGCAACGCCTGCCAGAGGCCAGGCAGCAGGGGCTGCCTGATTGACGATGACATGCAAAGGCTCTATCCGGCGCTGAAGGCTGCGGATGCGGTCGTCATAGCCACGCCCATCTACTGGTTCACCATGTCAGCGCAGACAAAGCTTGTTATGGACCGTTGCTACGCGCCCGTACGGGGCAAGAATGTCTGGGCTGGCAAGAGGGTGGCCCTTGCGATGGCTTACGCCGATGCCGATCCTGTGAGTTCGGGGTGCGTGAACGCGATCCGCACCTTTGAGGACGCTTTCGCGTTCGCAGGTGCTGAGATCGTCGGCATGGTTTACGGCCAAGCTGGCGAGGCTGGGGAAATCCGGTCGAACAGGGCCCTGCTCAGGCTGGCTAAACAACTGGGCAGGGAGCTGGTGGCCTGAAGCAGCGCTGCGTCCCCTGGGTGCAGGTATGGCTGAGGCAACCTACCGCGCCGCTATCGTTGGGCTGGGTTTTGTGGGGGCGGGCGATCAGGTCTCAGGCGACGCCCTCGGGCAGCAGGTGCGGTACCTGGATGGCACGCACCTGGAGGCGCTCTCCAGGCACCGGCGCGTGGAGGTCGTCGCAGGGAGCAGCCGCGACCCTGGGCGGCGTGAGCGCTTCGCACGCCGCACGGGCGCCCGCACCTACGCCTCCTGGGCGCAGTTGCTGGAGCGCGAGGCGCTCGAGATCGTCAGCGTGGCGACCTACACGCCCGCGCACGCGGAGATCACGGTGGCCTGCGCGGGGGCGGGCGTGCGCGCCGTCTATTGCGAGAAGCCCATCGCGTCGCGCCTGGCCGACGCGGAGCGGATGGTGGCCGCCTGCAGGGATGCGGGCTCCCTGCTGGTCGTCAACCACAATCGGCGTTTCCACCCGAACTACCGCCGGCTGGCGGGGTTCATCGCGCGGGGCGGGCTGGGCCAGTTGACCTCAGTGTCGCTCCTGTGGGGGTCGGGGCGCCTGGGCAATGTGGGCACCCATTTGTTCGACGCTGCCTGCATGCTTACAGGCAGGCACGTCAGGGTCGTGTCAGGTACGCTTGACCTTTCGGGCAGGCCGGACTGCCGGGGCGCGCAGTTCCGCGACCCCGGCGGGTGGGGCTTGATGCGCCTGGATGGAGGACTGATGGTTACCGTAGATGCCGCCGACTATGCTGCCATGCCGCTTTGTATCAGCATCCACGGGACCGAAGGGAGGGCCGTTACGGGCCGGCACGACGTGGCCGTCGAGTTTCAGGACGGCCGGCGGGAGTATTGGGCTGCTCCCGACGCCGGCCGCAGCTCGATGGACCAGGCGGTCGAGGAGATCGTCGGCTGGCTGGACGGCGCGGGGGCGTTCCCCTATCCGGCCGATGAGGCCGTGCACGTGTTGGAGGCGATCGTGGCCTTTCACGCGTCGCACGCCCGTAGCGCAGCGTGGACCAAGCTGCCGCTCAGAGGGGCCGATCGCGAGATTGAGGTGCGCAGCGGCTGAGCCCCGCGCGCCCTGCCGCAGCCGGTAATTCGTGTGCGATCCCTACCGGCACGGCGTGCCCGGCCGGCTTCCTGGAGAGCCTCGATTAGCCGGCTCCCTGCTGTGGGGCCGTGTGCCGTCGCATCTAAGAGCCTCTATCAAAACCTCCCGTGGCCGCGACGGGGCAGACTTCGCTGCAGGCC
>CAYYNS010000002.1:0-17790 GCA_964473085.1 uncultured candidatus Brocadiaceae bacterium | reverse complement strand
TGCTCGTCCACGATGGCGAGAAGGTCCGCAAGGACAAAAAACTCGTCCAGTGGGACGTCCACTACACCCCCATCCTGGCTGAGGTGGATGGCATCGTACGGTATGAGGACATCGAGGAAGGCAAGACCCTGAAGGTCGAACGCGACCTGGTGCACGCAACCTCGCGCAAAAGCATCATGGAGCACGAGGGTGACATGCACCCGCAGGTCTTGATCGAGGGGCAGGACGGCGAAATCCTTGCCCTCTACCCGATCCCCGAGAAGGCTATCCTGGAGGTCGAGCCGGGCCAGAAGGTCAAAGCGGGCCGGCGCCTGGCCAGGACCCTGCGCGAGGTGCGTCGCACGCAGGACATCACGGGCGGCCTGCCGCGGGTGACCGAGCTGTTCGAGGCCCGCAGGCCCAAGAGCCCCGCCGTCATGAGCGAGATCAACGGCGCGGTCACTGAGATCGAGAGAAAGCGCGGGCGCACCAAGATCACCGTGCGCGACCCCGAGACGGCCTATGAGGTCAGCCATGTCGTGCCTGCTGGCAAGCACATGCGCGTCAACAGGGGCGACTCCGTGAAGGCAGGAGAAGCCCTCGTTGAAGGCCCGCTCGTGTTGCAGGACATCCTGCGCATCAGCGGCGAGGAGGCCCTGCACCAGTACATGCTCCAGGAGATCCAGAACGTCTACCGCGCCCAAGACGTGACGATTGACGACAAGCACTTCGAGATCATCATCGCGCAGATGACACGTAGGGTGCGGGTCAAGACCAGCGGGGGTACGGACCTGCTTCCGGGACGGCTCATTGACAAGTTTGAGTTCCGCAGGATCAACGACGAAATCGTCGCCCGAAACGGCGATCCTGCCGTTGCGGAGCCCGTGCTACTGGGGATCACCAAGGCCGCCCTGCGCAGCGACAGCTTCATCAGCGCGGCCTCGTTCCAGAACACCACCCGCGTGCTCACTGAAGCCGCGCTCGCAAGCAAGGTGGACAGGCTGGAGGGCCTGAAGGAGAACGTGATCCTGGGCCACCTGATTCCCTCGGGCACCGGCTTCCGTGAGCTGTGCCGGGCAGAGGTGGAGCTGGTCTCCGCAGCGCAGCCCAAGGAGCTTGCAGAAGGCGAAAAGCAACGGTAGAATCCTTTCGTTCGCCCATCTTTGCCACCCTCACTCGATAACGGGAGCGGAGGTCAATTCTCGGTGCCGACCATCAACCAACTTGTCAGGAAAGGCCGCCGTAAGAGGCACAGGAAGCGCAAAGCCCCCGATCTGTTGGGCAATTCCCAGCAAAGGGGCGTATGCCTGCACGTCACTACCCGTACCCCCAAGAAGCCCCACTCGGCGTTGCGGAAGGTCGCCCGGGTGCGCCTGAGCAGCGGACGGGAGATCACGGCTTACATCCCCGGTGAGGGGCACAACCTGCAGGAACACAACATCGTGCTGGTCCGTGGTGGCCGGGTCAGGGACCTGCCCGGCGTGCGCTACCACATCATTCGGGGCACCCGCGACGCCATGGGAGTGGAGGGCCGCCGCAGGGGCCGATCGAAATACGGCGCGAAGAGCCCCAAGGGCTGAGAGCTGCCCGCCCTGTCCTGCCGTCGGCTCGCTGAAGGGAGCCTCAAAGCATGGCGCTGAAGTTCCGCAGCACGGAAAGGTTCTTGAAGCCCGATCCCGTTTACGGGAGCAAGCTGGCGGGCAAGTTCATCGGCTGCCTCCTGAGGCGCGGCAAGCGCAGCGCGGCCGAGCGCATCTTTTACAAGTCAATGGACATCGTCCAGGAACGCACCGAAGGCAAGAATGCGCTGGAAGTTTTTGAGCAGTCCATTGCGAACGTCAAGCCCGTCATCGAGGTGAAATCTCGCCGGATCGGCGGCATGACCTATCAGGTGCCGACGGAGGTGGGGCCAAAGAGACAGACTTCGCTTGCGATCCGCTGGATCCTGGAAGCTGCCCGCGCCAAGAAGGGCCGCCCGATGTACTTGAGGCTGGCCGAAGAGCTTGTGGATGCCTACCGTAAACAAGGTGGGGCTTACCAGAAGCGGGAGAACACGCACAAGATGGCTGAGGCGAACAGGGACTTCGCCCACTTCGCGCGCCGCTAACGGCTCTTGCGCTCCAACGGGTGGCCTGGAGGGTGTCTCGGGGCTGCCCGTTGGGCTTTATGCAGTAGAACGCTTCTGCCGCGCTCTGCACGGAGACTGTCCATGGATCTGCAGCGCGTGCGAAATATAGGGATTGCGGCGCATATAGACGCCGGCAAGACGACCGTCACCGAACGCATCCTCTACTACACGGGTCGCGTCTACCGGATGGGAAGCGTGGACGAGGGCACCGCCACCATGGACTGGAAGCCCCAGGAGCAGGAGCGGGGCATCAGCATAGTATCGGCCGCCACGAGCTGCTTCTGGCAGAACCGTGAGGACCGGCAGGCCGCCTCCGCAAAGGCCCGGCACCAGATCAACATCATAGATACTCCCGGCCATGTAGACTTTACCGCTGAGGTCGAACGCTGCCTGCGGGTGCTGGACGGGGTTGTCGTGGTCTTCTGCGGCGTGGGCGGTGTGGAAGCTCAGAGCGAGACGGTCTGGCATCAGGCCGAGCGCTACCGCGTGCCCCGCATCTGCTTCGTCAACAAGCTGGACAGACCCGGCAGCGACATGTTGCGGGTGGTGGCCCATATGCGCCAGCGCCTGGCTGCCAAGGCGGTCCCCATCCAGTTGCCCATAGGGCGCGAGGCAGGCTTCGTCGGCGTCATTGACCTGATCTACCGAGAGGCCTGCATATTCGAACAGGAGACCCTCGGCGCCACCTACAGGGTGTTGCCGGTCCCGGACGAATCCCGGCAGGAGGTCGAGGCATGGCGCGAGCGGCTCCTGGAAGCCGTGGCGGAGGAGGTGGACTGGGTCGCCCAGAGGTACCTTTCTGACCGGCCGATCAGCGAGGAGGACCTCCAGCGGGCACTGAGGGAGGCATGCATCGCAGGCAGGCTCTATCCCGTGCTCTGCGGCGCGGCGCTTCGCAACCGCGGCGTGCAGCAGGTCCTCGATGCTGTCTGCGACTACCTGCCATCTCCCCTGGACCTGCCGCCGGCCGTTGGCACCGATCCGAAAACAAGCCACAAGGTCGAGCGCCGCCCCTGTGCGGAGGAGCCGTTCAGCGGGCTTGTGTTCAAGATTCAAACTGACCGGCACGGCGACCTCTACTTCGTCCGCGTCTACAGCGGCACCCTGAGGCCGCGCTCCCGCCTCTACAATGCCAACCAGGACAAGATGGAGCACGTCACGCACCTTTATCGCATGCATGCGGACAGGCGCGAGCAGATTGACGAGGCGCCTGCTGGCTCGATTGCTGCCGCGGTCGGCCTCAAGATCTCCGTCACCGGTGACACCCTTTGTGACAAGCGCCATCCCGTGGTCTTCAAGCGAATGGAGTTCCCCAACACCGTGATCTCGATGGCCATCGAGCCGAGGACGCAAGCCGACAAAAACAAGCTTGACGAGGCCCTGGGCGCGCTGGCAAGGGAGGATCCGACTTTCAAGGTAAGCCTGTCGCAGCAAACGGGGCAGCTCCTGATCAGTGGCATGGGAGAGCTGCACCTGGAGATCATTCGCGACCGGCTGCTTCGAGAGTTCCGCGTTGATGCGAATGTCGGTGAGCCGCGTGTCTCCTACAGGGAAAGCATCAGGACGGCTGCAACAGTCCGGGAGACGTTTGACCAAGAGGCGGAAGGGCGTGGGCAGTTCGCCAGGGTGGAACTGCGGTTTGAGCCGGACCGCGCCGCGCCCGGCGTCGTGTTCGAGAACCGGGTGCCCCATGACCGGCTTCCAATGCATTTCGTGCGTGCGGTCGAACGGGCGCTCACGGAGGGAGCCACCGGACCCTTGTACGGATTCCCGCTCATCGGCGTCAGGGCTGTCCTGCTGGGCGCGCAGATGCATCCGGTGGATTCCACGGAGCTTGCGTTCGAGGCGGCAGCAAGCCGCGCCCTGCGCAAGGCCCTCGACATGGCACAGGCGGAACTGCTGGAGCCTGTGATGCGCCTGGAGATCGTGGTGCCCGATAGCTACCTGGGGGACGTCATCGCCCACATCACCACCCGCCGCGGCGAGATCACTGACGTCCAGGCCCGCGACCAGCTGCGCGTGATCCGTGCCTGCGCGCCTCTGGCAGAGTTGTTCGGGTTTGCCAGCAACCTGCGCTCCATCACACAGGGCAGAGGCGTCCACAGCATGGAACCCCTTGAGTATCGCCCTGCCCCGCCCGGAGCCCTTGACTTCGCCGTATAGCGGCCTTATATTCGGCCAGTGTCGTTCGTCATGTGAGCTGTGCTGCCTCCCTTGAGGTGCTCCTCTTGCTGGCCACCCTAGGAATCGGCGCATGAGACGCCAAACGTTTCGGGTCACCTTTGAGCCGGAGGGGCGAAACGTGTTCGCCCTTCGAGGCACAAAGCTGATCGAGGCGGCTGGCCAGGCTGGCATCATCCTCAATACCCCCTGTGGCGGTGAGGGCACCTGTGGAAAATGCCGCGTGGAGGTGCGGGCTGCGGCGCCTGCACCCACCGAGGCTGACAGGCGGCACCTGACCCCCCAGCAGATCCAGGACGGATATCGTCTTGCCTGCCAGCTCGCCGTGGACGGCGACATGGTCGTCACCATCCCTGAGGACGCGCGGTTCTACGAACAGGTCGTGCTCACGGAGGGCAAGGAGCACGCCTTCAAGTTCCAGCCGAGCGTGCGCAAGCATTTCGTTGAGCTCAGCCCGCCCAGCGTCGCAGACCTGCGTAGCGATATGACCCGCCTGAAGGAAAAGCTGGTCGGTCCGGCCGACAGCCTGCGAGCGGACCTCTGGCTGGTGCAGCGCCTGCCGGGCTTTCTCAGGGAACAAGGCTTCAAGGTGACGGCCGTCCTGCTGGATAATCAGCTCCTGTGCCTGGAGAAGGGCGACACTACCGGCGCCCTCTGGGGCGTGGCATTTGACATCGGCACCACCACGGTGGTTGGCACGCTAGTGAACCTGGGCACCGGCGAGCGGGGCGGCGTTGCAAGCCGCACCAATCCTCAGGTGCACTTCGGCGATGACGTAGTGAGCCGCATTCGTTACTGCGAGCAGCACGCCGACGGGCTCGCCAAACTCCACAGGCGCGTGGTTGACTGCCTCAACGACATCATCCTGGAGCTCACAACCGACACGGGCATTGACTCCGACGACATCTACGAGGCGACCGCTGTGGGCAACACCACGATGATCCACATACTGCTGAACATAGACCCCTCGCCCATCGCGCACGCGCCTTACGTGTCAGTCTTCAAGGAACCGATGGACCTGAACGCGCAGGGCATCGGCCTGGACATCAACCCTCATGCAAACCTGCACGTGCTGCCTAACATCGCCGGCTTCGTTGGTAGCGACACGGTGGGAGTCATCCTGGCCTCCCGGTTGATGCACAGCGGTGAGGTGCGGCTGGCGATTGACATCGGGACCAACGGCGAGATCGTCGTTGGCGACCGCGGCCGCCTGATCGCGTGCTCGTGTGCAGCGGGGCCGGCCTTCGAGGGCGCGCGAGTCCGCTTCGGCATGAGGGCCACCGAGGGCGCCATCAGCAAGGTGGTCATCAACGAGGAGATTGAGGTGGGCGTGATCGGCGGCGGGCGGGCACGTGGCATATGCGGCAGCGGCCTGCTGGACGCCGTGGCGGAGCTGCTCAGGGTCGGCGTCATTGACCCGGCCGGACGGATCGTCAGTGCGGGCGGCCTGCCCGGCAGCGTTCCCGACAAGGTCCGGCGCGCCCTGGTGAGCTATGATGGGCAGCCTGCCGTGGTGCTGGCGGACATGCAGGCCAGCGCGGCGGGCGAGCCGATCGTGCTGACCCAACGGGACGTGCGCGAGCTGCAGCTTGCCAAGGCCGCCATATGGGCCGGAATCCAGGTGGTGGCCGGTGAGTTCGGCATCAGACCGGAGGATCCGGTCCAGGTCCTCCTGGCTGGCGGATTCGGGAACTTCCTTCGCCGCTCCAATGCCAAGCGGATCGGGCTCCTGCCGGACATCCCCACCTCCCGAATCGAGTTCATCGGCAACGCAGCTTTTGTCGGCGCTCGCATGGCGCTGAGCTGCCGGGACTGTCGGGCTGAAGCAAGGTCCATCAGCGAAAAGACCGAATACGTCGAGCTGGCCAACCGCCCTGACTTCCAGGCCTACTTCATGGATGCCATGATGTTCCCCCAGGGTCCGTGAGAGCCTGCGCGCCCCCGGAGGGCTGAATGACGATCGAGTGCGAGCGTTCCCCCGGCAAGATGCGTCAGCAGGTTCGCCTCTGGCAGCGGGAGGGGCTTTCGGTGGGGCTGGTTCCCACGATGGGGGCGCTCCATGAGGGGCACCTGAGCCTGGTGCGCGCCTCGGTCGGCGAGTGCGACCGGACCGTCGTCAGCATCTTCGTCAATCCGACACAGTTTTCCCCTGGCGAGGACCTCTCGCATTACCCCCGCAGGCTCGAGTCGGACTGCCGGCTCCTGGAGGGCGTCGGCCCTGCCGTGGTGTTTGCGCCCCCAGAGGCGATCGTGTATCCGGCCGGCTTCTGCACTTACGTCGTTCAGGAGCGCCTCGTGAACAGGCTCTGCGGGGCGTTTCGGCCCGCCCATTTCCGTGGCGTGCTCACTGTTGTGACCAAGCTGCTCAACGTCGTGCCGGCTGACCGGGCCTATTTTGGCCGCAAGGACTTCCAGCAGTCTGTGGTCATCCGTCGCATGGTGGAGGACCTGAACCTGCCAGTTGAGGTCCGCCTGATGCCCACGGTGCGAGAGAGGGATGGCCTGGCAATGAGCTCTCGCAACGAGTACCTCTCGCCGGCCCAGCGCAAGCAGGCCGTGTGCCTCTATAAGGCGCTGCTGGCGGCGCGAGAGCTCTTCCAGGCGGGACAGAACTCGGCGCAGCGCCTCGTTGAGCGGATGCTGGAGGTCCTCTCGGCCTATCCGCTGGCCCGGCCGCAGTATGTCGAGATCGTCTCCCCCGACACCCTGGAGCCTGTGGTTGGGGTGACGGAGGATTCGGTGGCCGCCCTTGCCGTGTATGTGGGCGAAGTGCGGTTGATAGACAACCTGCCGTTTGGGGTGTTTGAGGACGTTTTTGCAGGCTGACGGGGGATTTAAGGAAAGCGAGGTGCGCAGCGTGCACCCGTACCTGGTCAGGATACCCCTGCCCTGGGGCGGCACATTTCGGGTTGCCTCCTACGGCTTCTTGATCATGTGCGGGTTTCTCGCCTCGCTCTACATCGCCTGGCGCCGTGCAAAACGGTTTGGCATTGACCCCAGCGGCCTTTTCGATGCCGCCGTCGGCGCGCTGATTGGCGGCATCGTGGGCGCCCGCCTGCTGTATGTAATCTACGAGTGGCCTGCGTTTCGTGCGGAGCCCCTCAAGGTCATCCGCCTCGATGAGGGTGGGCTGGTGTTCCTCGGGGGTGCGGCCCTCGGAACGCTCACGCTCGCCTTCATCGTGGCGAAAAGGAAGCTGCCCCTGCTGCGCTCGCTCGATGTGGCGGCGAGCGTGCTGCCGCTCGGCCACGCCTTCGGCCGCATGGGCTGCTTCCTGAACGGCTGCTGCTACGGTTCTGTGACGGGCTCATGGGTCGGCGTCAGGTTCCTCCGGGTGCTCGATCCGCGGACCGGGGAGTTGATAGGCAGTCCAGTGTTCCTCGACCACATGCGGCAGGGGCTTGTGCCGCAGGCGGCGGCGCGGTCGCTGCCCGTGCACCCGACCCAGCTCTATGAGGCGGGCTACAACCTGGCGATCTTTGCGTTGCTGAGTTTCTGGCTGACCCGCAGGTGGCGTGAAGGGGAGGTGGGCTGGCTTTACCTTGCCCTCTACGGGGCGGCCCGTTTCGCAAACGAGTTCCTGCGGGCGGACTCGTCGAGGGTGCTGGGGCTCACCGTTGCACAGGCGATGTGCTTGCCGATGGTGGCGCTGGCAGTTGCGATGGTCGTGCGCGGCAGGATGCTGCCCCGGCAGCCTCTGCCCGCGCCCAGGGAGCCTTCCATCCCCAGGGCAAAGCCGAGGAAGAAGGCGCGCTGAGGCCTGGAGCCTTTTTCACGATCGGGCTGCCCCGATCTGGCTGGCGATGCGTTCTGCCGCGCCGAGCGCCGCTTTGCGGTCTTTGATCTCGCCTTGAAGCTGCATCTCGCGGACGGCTTCGAGGATCTTGCCCAGGGCCCGTCCGGGCTTATAGCCACGTTCGATCAGATCGTGCCCGTTGATGAGCGTCGGCGGATTGATCTCCTGCTCGCTCATCTGCCTTCTCTTTGCGAGCACGTGTTCGATATGCTCCATGCGTCCCCAGCTTGCGAGTGAGTCAATGCGGTGCAGTTCCAGGAGCTGATCGAAGCCTGGCTCAACGAAGAGCCTCTTGAGGGTGCTGTCTTTCATCTTGGCCGCGTCTCGCAGGTACATGTGCCGCTTGACGAGCCAGCAGATGCGTTCGGTTTCCGCCTTTGGAAGCCGCAGGCGCCGGCAGACCTGGTAGGCCATTTGTGCACCGATCCGTTCGTGTTCGGGAAAGCGTTTCGGCCCGCTGCGACGGCTCGCCTCCGGCTTGCCGATGTCATGCAGCAGTGCGGCCATTGCTGCGACAAAGTCGGGGCGTGGGCCGAGTTTTTCGACCGTAAGAATCGTGTGCACGAAGACATCGCCCTCCGGGTGGTAGTTGTCCGGTTGCTCGCATCCCTTCGCGTCTTCCAGCTCTGGAAACAGGCGCGTCAGGATGCCCAGTTCGTCCATCATGCGCAGCGCGAGGGCCGGACTTCGGTCCGTCAGGATAATGCGCAGTTCCTGCTGGAGCCTCTCAGCGCTCACTTCGGCGGCCAGCGGGGCGAGGGCTTTCAAGGCGCGCCGGGTGGAGACGTGGATTCGGAACCTGAGCCGGGCCGCAAACCGAAAGGCCCTGATAATGCGCAGGTGGTCCTCCCGGAACCGCTGTTCGGGATCGCCGATGGCCCGCACGAGCCTACGGCGCAGGTCCCTTTGGCCCCCCACCAGGTCCAGCACGCTGTCCGATTCGGGGTCCCAGTAGAGGCCGTTGATGGTGAAGTCCCGGCGTTGGGCGTCCTCTGCTAGCTCTGCGAAGCTCACACTGTCCGGGTGGCGGCCATCTGAGTAGCCGGTCTCGGTGCGGAACGTCGCCACCTGGACGCCCTGCCCGTCGGCCATGACTAGGACAACTCCGAACTCGGCGCCGACGGGCTCCGTGCGCGCAAAGAGCCCCCGCACCTGATCAGGCGTGGCGCTGGTGGCAATGTCGTAGTCCTTCGGCTCGGCACCCAGCAGCAGATCACGCACGCACCCCCCAGCCAGGAAGGCCTGGTGCCCGGCCTCCCTGAGCCGTCGGACAATGGCCTCGGCGGCGCGGTAATGCGTGCTATCTGGTTTGCGGATCATCGGCCTCTCCCAGTGGGCGGCTACAGGATACGATTATAGCCGCACCGGTGAAATGGTGTCTAAGAGCCGCTGCCGGCCGCAGCCTCAGCAGGCGCCTTGCCACGGGCCGTGGATGCTCCTATAATCCCCTGCGCGTAGCGTCTTTGCGTTGCTGCGGGAGGGAGGGGTGAGGCTGGATGCGCTGCCATCCAGGGGTCCGCGTGAGCGCATGGCATGCCTGCGCCACAGGCTGCCGGCGCTGGGGGTGGATTCCTACTGGGTCGTGGACGCGGCCAGCGTGCGCTACCTGACAGGCTTCACCGGCCAGGAGAGCACGCTGCTGGTGACCTGTGACCGCTCTGTGCTGATTACCGACTCGCGGTTCGATGAGCAGGCTGCCCGTGAGGCGTGTGTGGATGAGGTGGTGGTGCGACGGCGGGGCATGGCTGCCACGGCGGGCCTGGTGAGCCGGCGGATGGGCCTCAGGAGGACCGGCTTTGGCTCGCGGCACGTATCTTACGAGGACTGGCACGCATTCGGGTCCGAGGCGGGGGGTGCGGAGGCCGTCCCGTGCAGGGACGATCCTGTGGAGCGGATGCGGGCGCTCAAGTGCCGCCAGGAAGTGGAGGCGATTGCCGGGGCCGTGCGCGTGGCACAGACAGCCTTTCGCCGGTTTCTGGCTCAGGTGGAGCCCGGACGGACCGAAAAATGGCTCGCCGGGCGCCTGGAGTGGGAGATGGTGGAGGCGGGCGCTGAGGGGGCGGCTTTCCAGACGATCTGTGCAGTGGATGAGCGCGCGAGCCTGCCCCATGCCGTGCCCACCGGGCGGCGGGTCGGGCCTGACAGCGCGTTGCTGGTGGACTGGGGCGCCCGGTGCGGCGGATATGCCTGCGACTTGACACGTGTGGTGGCCACGGGTAAAATCCCTTCGCACGTCGAGCGGTTGACGCAACTGGTTGTGGCGGCGCAAGAAGCTGCATTTGAGAGGATGGCCCCGGGTGTGCGCTGCGCTGAGGTGGACCATGCAGCGCGGTCGGTGGTCTTGCGGGCGGGTTACGGGGCTTATTTCGGTCACGGCCTGGGCCATGGGGTAGGGCTCGGGGTTCATGAGGCGCCTCGGCTGGGGGCAGGAGAAACTGAACTCCTGTTGCCCGGCATGGTGGTCACCGTAGAGCCCGGGGTGTATCTGCCCGGACGTGGCGGGGTGCGGATCGAGGACGTGGTCCTGATTACCAAAGACGGACACGAGTTGCTCAGTTCGTTGAGCAGAGGGCCGGGTGACCCGCAGGAGGTGCTCTGACGCAAAAGCGGCATGCTACCGGTTTGGGTAGGCTCCCAGGCAAGGCAGATTAGGGGCACGGCAAATGGACACGATTGAGAAGATCCGTCAGCTCCTGGCCCTGATGGAGGAGAATGGCGTGGCCGAGCTCGAGGTCGAGGAGCCGGAGCTGCGCGTCAAGATCAAGACGGTTCTGGCGGCGCAGTACTCGGCCCGGCCGCCAGCGCACCTGCCGCACATTGCGGCGCCTGCGGCCCCTGAGGCAGCCCCGGCGCAGCCCGCCGACAGCCAGAAGCCTCAGCTTCCGCCGAAGGCAGAGGACAAGCTGCTGAAGATCACCTCCCCGATGGTGGGCACCTTCTACCGCGCGCCCAGTGAAGGTGCCGAGCCTTACGTGACTGTGGGATCAATCGTTGAGCCGGACACCGTGGTCTGCATCGTGGAGGCCATGAAGGTGATGAACGAGCTCAAGGCAGAGGTATCCGGAGAGATCGTCGAGATTCTTGTCCAGAATGCCGAGCCCGTCGAGTACGGCCAGGTGCTCTTCCTGGTCAAGCCCCTGGAAGGGTGAGGGGTTGTTTCTGCTGGCCGCCGCGATGAGGCGATCGAGCGAGGGGCATGTTCTCCAGGATTATCATCGCCAACCGGGGTGAAGTGGCGCTGCGCGTGATCAGGGCCTGCGCGGAGCTGGGGGTTGAAACCGTTGCAGTCTACTCCGAGGCTGACGCCGGCGCCCGTTACCTGGAGCTGGCTGACGACGCGGTGTGCATCGGGCCGGGGCCGGCTACCGAGAGCTACCTGAACATCGCGCGCATCATCGCCGCAGCCGAGATCACTAACGTGGACGCCGTGCACCCCGGCTACGGCTTCCTGGCTGAGCGGACCGAGTTCGCGGAGATCTGCGAGGACTCCAACATCGTTTTCATCGGTCCCCGATCCGACGTGATGCGCAAGATGGGCAACAAGATCGAGGCCCGCCGCATCGCCAAGGACAGAAAGATCCACATCCTGCCCGGCAGCGACGATCCGATTGCAAGCGACGACGAGGCGGTCAAGCTGGCCGATGAGATCGGATACCCCGTCATGATCAAGGCGGCAGCCGGCGGGGGTGGGCGAGGCATGCGCATCGCCCACAACGAGATAAGCCTCAGGAACATGCTGGCGCTGGCCCGATCGGAGGCCGCCAACGCCTTCAAGGATGACTCAGTTTACGTCGAGAAGGTGCTCGAGAAGGCCCGACATGTCGAGGTGCAGATCCTCGGAGACAACTACGGCAACGTGATCCACCTTGGGGAAAGGGACTGCTCGATCCAGCGCCGCTACCAGAAGCTGGTTGAGGAGACGCCTTCGCCGGGCATCAGCGAGGACACGCGCGGCAACGTGGCCAAGGCCGCCATCCAGCTCGCCCGAGCGGTCAACTACACGGGCGCGGGAACGGTGGAGTTCCTTGTGGACGGAGACGGGCACTACTATTTCATGGAAATGAACACGCGCCTGCAGGTTGAACACCCGGTCACGGAGATGGTGACTGGCCTTGACATTGTCAAGGAACAGATCAAGATCGCTGCAGGGGACAGGCTCCCATATCAGCAAAAAAAGCTTCGCACCGACGGCGTCGCCATCGAGTGCCGGATCAACGCTGAGAACCCGGCTGACGGGTTCCGCAGCACGCCTGGCCGCATCACCGAGTTCATCCCCCCCGGCGGCCCAGGCGTGCGGCTCGATACGCACGTCTACAGCGGGTATGTTGTGCCGCCCTTCTACGATTCCATGATTGCCAAGCTCATTGCCTACGGCCCCACCCGCGCTGCGGCCCTCAGCACGATGCGGCGGGCGCTGGCTGAGTTCAAGATCGAGGGCGTTAAGACAACCGTCCCGTTTTACCGCGAGCTGATGGATCACCGGGGCTACGCCAGCGGCAGCTACCACATCCGCTTCGTGGACGAGTTCCTGGGCATGGGTTGAGCCCAGCCGCATGCGGAACGACCGCCGGTTCGTGTCGAGTTTGTACGCGTTGCTGGCCCTTGTCATGTCGAACTGTATCCTGCCCCCACCTCTGCCAGACCCGTTGCCTGTCGAACGCGCGATCGGCATCACGACCACCGTTCCCGTGGAGGTCATCCTGGCTGCCGGGCTTGTGCCTGTGGACCTCAACAACGTCTTCGTGACAGCCGCCGACCCGGTGGCGCTGGTTGCGGAGGCTGAGCGCGCGGGCTTCCCCAGGACGTGCTGCTGTTGGACCAAGGGCATCTATGGGGCGGCGCGCCGTTACGGAATCGAGCGCATCATCGGGGTCACCCAGGGCGATTGCAGCAACACCCACGCCTTGATGGAAGTGCTCCAGTTTGAGGGTGTCGAGTGCCTTCCCTTCGAGTTCCCCTATCAACCCGACCCGCTGAGCCTGGAGCGGGCGATCCGGGAGCTGGCAGCTCGGCTCGGCACCGACCCGGCTGAGGCAGAACAGTGGCGGAGCCGGCTGGCAGGGGTTCGCCAGAAAGCCGCGGAGATTGACCACCTTACGTGGCGGGGGGGCCGGGTAAGCGGCCGCGAAAACCACCTGTGGCTTGTTTCGACGAGCGACTTCTGCGCCGATCCCGCCGCTTATGAGCGCCAGGCCTCGCAGTTCCTCTGGCAAGCTGCCCGCCGTCCGGCGATTGCCGGCGGCGTGCGGCTCGGATATGTCGGCGTGCCGCCCATCGCGCCCGAGCTCTACGACTACACGGAGTCGGTCGGCGGGGTCGTAGTCTATAACGAGATGCAAAGGCAGTTCGCCATGCCGGATGGGGGCGATTCGCTCGCCGAGCAGTACAGCCGCTATACGTATCCTTACGGGATATTCGCGCGGCTCCAGGACGTGCGGCGCGAATGCGAGCGGCGCGGCCTGGACGGGGTCATCCATTACGTGCAGAGCTTCTGCTTCCGGCGGATCGAGGACAGGATCCTGCGCCAGGCGACGCGCCTGCCAGTGCTGACCGTGGAGTGCGACCGGCCGGGGCCGCTGTCCGGCCAGCTCAAGACGCGCCTGGAGGCCTTTGTCCAGATGCTTGAGGCCAGGAAGGAAGGGCGCCCGATTTTCTAACGCAGAACTTACTTGCCGCCGCCGAACAGCACCTTGTGCGCAGCGGCCACCCCTTTTCCGAATTCGAACTTGTAGCCGAATTCCCTGAGCGCCCGTTCGACCGCCGCTATGGCCACCAGCAGGTCGTCCTCGTTTACGTAGCCCATGTGGCCGATGCGGAAGATCTTGCCCTTCATGTGGCCCTGCCCGCCGGCGATCGTGACGCCATAATCATCCCGCATCCTCTTGGTCATCTTGCCGGTGTCTATGCCCTCCGGCGCCCAGGCGGCGGTGACGCCGTTGACGGGTTTTTCGGGGACGAGTCTGAGGCCGATGGCAGTCATGGCCGCGCGAGCCGCCTCGGCAAGGCGGGCGTGGCGTGCAAACACGTTCTGGTGGCCCTCCTCGCGCATCATGGCCAGCGCCCGGTGCAGTGCGCGGATAAGCGAGACGGCAGGCGTAAAGGGGGTCGTCTTGTCTTGCAGGTTCTCGCGCATGGCCTTCAGGTCGAGGTAGTAGCGCGGCGAGGTGCAGCGCTCAACCGCCTCCCACGTGCGCGGGCTCACCGCGATGAAGGCCAGGCCCGGCGCGAGCATGCAGCCTTTCTGTGAGCCGCTCACCAACACGTCCACGCCCCACTCGTCCATCTTGACAGGATGAATGCCCAGGCCGGTGATCGCGTCCACGACCAGCAGGGTGTTGGTCCTGCGCGTCAGGGCGGCAATTGCCTCCACGTCCGTGAGCGCCCCCGTCGAGGTCTCGCTTTGGGTGATGCACAGCACGCGGGCGTCTGGGACCTTACCAAGCGCTGCCTTCGCCTGTTCGACGGTCAGGGGTCGGCCCCACTCGACAGCGATCGTCGTGACCTTGCAGCCGAAGGCCTGGCAGAGCTCCGCCCAGCGCTCGCCGAACTTGCCTCCAACCGCGCAGATGGCCTCGTCCCCCGGCGAGCAGGTGTTGGCGATCGCAGCCTCCATAGCCGCCGTTCCGCTTCCGGCAATGATGTAAACGTCCTGCCTGGTGCCGAACAGCTCCTTGAGCCCCTCTGTCACCTCGACGAGGATCTGAGAGAACTGCGGGGTGCGGTGGTGGATCATCGGCGCGGCTTCGGCCAGCAACACCTCAGCCGGAACCATGGTGGGACCGGGCGTAAACATGTAATGCTTCTTCATCTTTGCACTCCTGGGCTCTCTTGGATGAACGGGCTTGAACCGTCCGCAGCTCCTTCGCCGCTGCTGCCGGTCAGTGTCCGGCCGGAGATAGCTCCGGCTCCATCCCCTGGCAGACGACCGAGGGCTTGCCTTTGCACAGTGCCGAGATCTCGTTGCACAGCCTGGTGACTGCCGGCCTGCCGCGCACGAGGCCCATGGTGATCTCAGCCTCGTAAGTGGCGCCCGGCGCGATGCGCACCAGGCGGCCCTTCTCGCGCTCGAAGCGTCGGCTGTTGGGATAGTCGGTCCCGGGCTCCAGGCCCGTCACGTAGCCGTCGGCCGCGGCCACCGTGTTCTTCCAGATCGTGAATGCGGGGAGCTGTCGCACGGAGGACCGTATGCTCGCCGCGAGGTCGCCCTGCGGGCTGACCAGGGCTACGGCCGTGCCCCCGCGCCGGTCCGCGTGGAGCGTCAGGAAGTAGCACTGCTCCACGAACCCCGCCTGCGGCGCTCCGTAACGGTCCCACGCCTTGAGGCCGGCAAGCGCGCTCCGGTCTCTGGCACTCAGCCTGCGCAGGGGCACCACCGCTCGGGCACCTTCCCCGAGGATCGGCGGCCCGTAGTTGCAGTGATAGAGAAGCTCCATTTCCTCTGGCACTGCACGCAGGTTCTGGATCCGGTCGCTGATCGTGAACTCTGTGCTGCCCGGCAGTGTCGAGATGGCGGTTCGCAGGAGGTAGGATGGCCCGAACATCCTTGCCTCCGGCACTTCGCCGCTCACCGTGAGGCGATAAGGCTCTTGGAGTTCGACACTTGCCCACAGGCGGCTGGCAGGGCAGTTGGAGATTCGTCCGTGCAGTGGCAGCGTGACCGTGCTCTGGTTTCCCTGATTGTCCACGATCACGTCGGGGCCCGGTGCGCCCGTATTCTCCAGGCCGCAGCGGCACATCAGTTCGTTGAACCCCTCCAGCCATCCGAGCCCGCCGCGAGCCTCGGCCTGGATGTAGGCGGGGTGGACGACCTCCCGCACGGGGCTTTGCCACCCCATCACTACGTCCTCCGTGCGGGCGTCCATGATGTTCATGCCGCGTGTCGGCACCACCGTTATGGCCATTTCGCCGTTGTGGATTTCCACGGCGTCCACCCCGTGCTGCCTTCCGCCCCGAAGGACATACTTGGTGATGCGCCAGGCAGGTCCTTCGTAGTGTGGGATGCTGCCACTGTCGATCTGCCAGCTTTCCACGTAGTGATTGGTACTAGAGTCAATGAGCACTTTTTCCAAGCGGTTTGCCATGACCATTCTGCGTGCTCCAATGGGTGCATCGGAAAAGAACGTGCCGCGTATCATAGGCACGCATGGGACATGAGTCAAGGGTGGGTGGCGTCAGTGGGGGCCTGCGCCCGGGACCGAAAGCTTCCGCAGCCCGTTCCTGCACACGACATCTACTCGGGGACGCCTGTAGTAGGGCCGGTTGTTTCCGTCTCCCAAGGCCTCTTGACGCGCCTTCAGGTCAACGGGATGCCAGAGGTGGTAGGCACAGGCCTTTGTGTGCAGGCAGATGGGACTGAAGCCTCCCCTGAACAGCCGGTCGCGCAGGTCGGAATCTTCTTGCCCGTGGCCGACAAAATTCTCGTCGAAGCCGTTGACCTGCTCGAACACGTGGCGGTTGACCGCGAGGTTGCCGCCCCAGATCTTGGGTTTGCGCAGGTTGAGACGCACGTAAAGCCTGCTTTTCCAGTACCGCCCCCACACACGGCGAGACGCTCCCGGCACCTGGTTGTCGCGGTCGGCGGCTCTCGCCAGGACGGTCTCGACATTCGCCGCAGCCCCATCGGCCAGGGTTCCCTGAGAGAACGGCTGACTCAGCCCATAGACCCCGCCCAGGTAAAAGCAGCCCTCGGCTGCGTGCGCCGCGTAGACCGACACGAGGTTGCGCGCGGGCAGACAGTCGCTGTCCAGAAAGACCAGCAGGTCGCCGTCCGACATGAGCACGCCGCCGTTGAGGGTCCTGGCCCTGCGATACTGCGCGTGCTCGTGCCAACAGTGGAGGATGGGAATGTTGGCCGAAGCCTCGCGCGCGCCCTCCAGGACGTCGGCGGTCTTGTCTGTCGAACCGTCGTCCGCCACCACGATCTGCATTGCACTCCCGTAATCCTGGGCCAGGAGACAAGCCAGCGACAGCCGCAGGTAGTCGGCCCGGTTGTAGGTGGCCACTACAACCGACACTTTGCGCGGCCTGAAAGCGTCGGGCTTCATCTACGTTGCGTTCTCCCTGCGTTATGCGGGCCGACTGTCTGGAGCTCCCAGAGCATGGCTTCGCGCATGAACCTATAATAGGCGGCCCCGACGGCGATCGCCAGCCCGGGAAAGCCGTCCAGGAGTCCCATCTGAAGGAAGTACTTTTTCAGAAAGGTGCCCGGCGGCTTCATCAGCAGGCTGGCAAGCGAGAACCGGCCGCCGGCAGCGTATCTTGCTCGGGCAGCTAGGGCTGCGTACTTCGTTGAAGTCCCCCCCATCTCTGCCAACCCGCCCGGGTAGCTACGGTGAAGGATGTCCCCACCCATGTTCATCACCGGCCCGTCGAGCGAAACGTGTACGTGCGGTTCTTCCCCTTCGATCCGGCCGCAGTCACGATGGAACAGCCGCACCTTGCGCTGGGGATACCAGCCGCTATGAGTTATCCAGCGGCCCAGGAAGAACGTCTTGCGGGGGAAGGCGAACCCCTTGTGGCGCGGCTCACCGGGCCGATCGAGCGCGGCATGGATTTCTGCCTGGGCCTCCTGGGTGAGGCGCTCATCGGCGTCCAGCCACAGCACCCAGGGGCAGGTGGTCTGCTCACAGGCGTAGCGGGTCTGTGCAACATACCCCTCAAACTGCCGCTGGATGATGCGGCTGGTGTAGCGGCCGGCGATCTCCAC
>CAYYNS010000001.1:5801-22499 GCA_964473085.1 uncultured candidatus Brocadiaceae bacterium | reverse complement strand
GATCGGCAGCATCAATGCCGAAAAACACGCGGTTGGCGACGGCGTCGAGCAACTTGGTGGCATCCACGAGGCGGTTCACGGACACGGGGCGGCCATCGTCGAGCACTAGGTAGAATGCCAGGCTGAAGCACAGGGGATGGCTACACGGAAGAGGCACAAAGTCAGAGGCCGCAACGGCGGGATGTCCGGCGCTGCCCAGAGCCTGCACCACGTCGGGTATCGACAGACGCAGGCTGTCTGGCAGGCCTTTGGCCCTCCCGGTGAAGGCCAGCGGCTGGATCATGAGGCTGACGGCGTGTTCATGCGCGAACAGGTACTCGAGCATCCCGCGGAACTGGTGGTCATTGACCCCTGCGGCGGCCGTCATGGTGAGCGAGGTGGAGACGCCCTCTTCGCGCAGCATGTCCAGAGCGGCGAGCTTCTGTCGAAGAAGAGGCCTGCCACGCAGGATCTGATAGGCGCTTTCTTCGAAGCCGTCGCACTGCAGGCAAACCACCACATTCCTCTGGCGCAGTTCGCTTAGCAACGTAGGGTTGGTCAGCAGCGCCAGGCCGTTGGTGGAGATGCTCACCCGCACGACCTCCGGCCGGGCGAGGGCCGTGTCCACCAGGGACAGCAGGTCGGGATGAATCAGCGGCTCACCGCCGGAGATGTTCAGGACGTCTATCTGTCTCTCGGCTGTTATGAGCCGGTCCAGGAGAGCGTTAAATTCCTCAGCGCTCATCGCCCAGTCTTGGCCGGCGTCCACCAGGCAGATAGGGCACGCCAGGTTGCAGCGGGAGGTGATCTCGACGATGGGCAGGCAAAGATGCTGCTCGTGACGGGCGCAGAAGCCACATCCTTCGGGGCAATCAGCTGCGTCGTCGCTGGAGAACGCAAGCGGCACCCAGGCCGGACGAATGTACCTTTGGGCAAGGAGGTAATCCGCCACGTCGCTGCTGACGATGTGTTCGGACTGGCCGTGCTCGGGGCAGAAATGCCGGAACCGAACGTCCTGCCCGTCGCTGACCACCCTGGCGGGAGAAGGGGCGCGACATGTGAGACAAACCGACTGGATGATCCCCAAGGTTTTCACGGGGTGTCCTCCCTGCTGCGCTTGACCGGCTTGGCAGGCACACCCGCGACCGTCTCGCCGTCCGGCACATCCCGGTTGACGAAGCTCATCGCACCCACAGTGGCTCCGCGGCCAACAGAAACGCCCGAGCGGATCATAGAATACGCGCCGATTACCGAGCCCTTACCGATCCGAATGCGTCCGGCCCTGAACGAGGTGGCGGTGTATTCATGCGTGAACAGCCGACAGCCCATCCCCAGGCAGCAACCATCTTCTAGCTCGATCAGGGAGGGGTACAGCGGGTCTATGACCACGCCGGGCGATATGCATACCCTGGACCCGACCTTGACGCCCGCCAACCGATAGAAGAAGGCCTTTGCTGCCCACGTGGGCATCAGGGTACCTAGACCGACCAGCACGTATCGGCAAGCTATTGCGAAACGCGAGAACAACGATGGCTTCACCACCGCATCAATGTCGTAAGCGTCGTTGCGGGCGATGACCAGAGGCCCGTAGCGCACGCCAGAAAGGAGTTCCCTCAGCGCAGCGCGGTCTCGCTCCAGCATGACCCTCTCTTCAGCATCCAACGTAGAACCTTTCATCCTGCATTCGGTAGAAGAGGTTGTAGGTACAGGCGGGTATCATTCTGCCCGGCTTCGATGGCACCAGGTCCGGGCACAGCATGGCCCTGGAGCAGTCGAACGTGTCCTCGTCCATATGAGCATGGACGTAAACAGTCCGCACCGCCGATTCCGCGATGCGCTGGCGCTCGAAGGCCGTTGGCTGTCTGCCCGTCGGGTAGAGCATCTCGATGAGTCCGCGAAACACGAGCAATTCCTCAAGACGGTTTCTGGCATAGAGGTCGTCGATTGCATCGCGAAAGAATACGTCCTGATCATGAATGCGCATCAGGTAGGAGCCCTCCATCAGCGCGGTGATTTTCTCAACTGGTGCGAACCGGGCGAACGGAAGCAGCTTCTCACCGGACTTGAGCACGTAGCAGGTCAGGTAGCAGAGGGGATGGGCAGCCGGCCGGGACATGAAATCCGAGAACGCGAGGTCGCCCTTGGAATAGTTGCAGACAATTCTTGCCGCCTCATCAACCGGGATGTGGGCTCGCACTGGCACTTTGCCGCCCCCTTGGCCGGTATAGGTCATCGTCTGCACCGTCAGGCTGAGAATATGATCGTTCTGCCGCATCAGGTCGAGTATGCCGCCGACGGCGTCTTCATTGACGTCGCGCATCATCACGTTCAGGAGCGTGATCTGGACGCCCGCTCGGGTCAAGTTCTCCAGAGCTCGAAGCTTTTGCTCGACGACGTCACGGCCGTGCATGCGCACGCTGGCTTCGGGATCGAAGGTGTTGAAGGAGAGAATGACGTAGACGCCCAGCTCTGCAAGCTTCTGGCACAGGCCGGTGTTCTCTGCGAGCCTCAGCCCGTTAGAGTTCACGGTCACCCGCCCAATCTCCGGCCTGCGGCAGCATGCCAGAATGTCCAATAGTTGAGGATGGAGCGTCGGTTCGCCGCCTGTGATGTTGATGAGGTCCACCGTGCCGGACGACTCGATGATCCAGTCCAGCGTGCGCTGCATCTCGTCGACTGGCATATGGTAGAGAGGGTCTTTGCGGTTATAGGTGAAGCAGATCGGGCAGTTCAGGTTGCAGGCATTGGTGATCGAGACGACCGGCAATTGGCAGGGGGAGGCGTGCCAGGTGCATGGGCCACAGTCGTGCGGGCAGCCATGCTGCGGGGCGTGCGAACCTGGCAGAGGCGAACGATCGGGGAAGCTCCTGAGAACGTTTTCCATGTACCATTTGTCATCGGCGGCTATGAGGGCTGGCTGGCACTCGCAGGTCGGACACAGGCTCTGCTGCCAGACCTTGCCGTTGCGGAAGAACACCCTGGCGGGGACAATGCGGCGGCACCCGCGACACATTCCGCGGACCGTTGTGAAGTACGTGTAGTCTCGTTCCTCAAGCCGCGCCATAAAGCTGCCCCCATATGGCCTCCAACGCGGTCGGGTCGAAACATTCGCCGGTCGGCACGAGGCTCACGGTTATTGTCCCTTGACCGACGGGTTTGGTCGCAGACCTCACACGACACTCCAGCTCCAGGTCATCCGGTCGCCGGCTGCGCACCCGTGCCGTCAGCTCAAGCACTTGTCCGATGCCAGCAGGCTCATCCACCCTGAACTCGCGCACCTCGTTGAGCGTCGCAGTCAGCGAGAAGCCCGAACTTGCCGCGACCAGCCACCGTATCAGTTCCACGCAGCTTTCCAGGATCAGGCTTTCCGGCAGGAAGCCCTGGCGTCCAAAAGGCTCGAGCAGCAGGTACTCCTCCAGCGAAACTGCCTTCCGCCCGGAGATGGCCACCCACGGGACAAGGTCGTTCATATGATCAAGCATTCGCCAGCGCACCTCAGACACCTCCGTCCACGAAGATGTTCTGAGCATTGATGTAACTGGCCCTGTCAGACGCCAAGAACGCCACGACCTCAGCGACTTCCTCGGGACGGCCGGGCCGCCCGACAGTGCAGTAGCGCACATACTCGGCGCGTTCCTTGTCCGGGACCATTCGACCTACCCCTGCTTCGAGTAGGCCCGGCACAACTGAGTTCACTCGGATGCTATAGCGACAGAGCTCCCTCGCAAGCGCCAGGGTGAAGCCGCTCACGCCTGCCTTGGCAGCGGCATAATGGACAGGCACTTCGAGGACGCGGTGTCCCGCCAGTGAACCGATGTTGACGATTACGCCGGACTTTTGCGCAATCATGCCGCGCACGACTTCGTGCGTAACCAGGAACATCGTCTTGAGGTTAGCGGCGAGGACGTTGTCCCAGTCTTCCTCCTCTATCAGGGCGAAAGGCATTACCTGCGTGAAGCCGGCATTGTTCACCAGGATGTCAATCCGCCCCAGGCTCTCCAGCACCTGCCGGATGGTCTCCTTCACTTGGACACTGTCCGTGAGGTCCGCCTGAAAGGCGACTGCGCCCGTTTCCGCCGCCAGTGCCTCCGCCGCGCTCTGGTTTGTCTTGTAGCTGAAGGCAACAGTGCAGTCTTCGGCAGCAAAACGGCGCACAATGGCGCTGCCCACTGCGCCCGTCCCACCAGTCACGAACGCTGTCTTACTCACCCTTCTCCTCCATGAGCCGGGACACCAGATTGGCCATTGTGCTGACGCGGAATGTGCGCGGAAGCTCAGCCACCGTCAAACCTTCGGCAAGCTCACCCGGCGGCACCTCGGGCAGTATCCTCCTCAACTCCGACAAGGCCTCGGCTGTGTAGACCCCATCAATCTCGAAAGGCTTTCCCTCCAGCTTCGCTTTCGCGCGCCGCTCTATGTCGCCCGGCGAGATTGACACGTGGAACCTGTGCTCCAACTGAAAAACCAGGTCCAGGAGATCCAGTGATTCAGCACCCAAATCGTCAATGAGCCTGTCCTCTTCTCCGATAGACGCGACCGGCATCTCCAGCACGGAGGCCACACACTCGCGGACCCCTATCAGGACATCTTCCGCGGTGCTCATAGCGCCATGCCTCCGTCGACCCGTATCACCTGTCCGGTAATGTAGCTGGCCGCATCCGAGACCAGAAAGGCGACGACGGCTGCCACCTCCTCCGCCCTGCCGAACCGCCGCAGAGCGATCCGCCCAAGACACTCCTCTGCGTATTCGCTGCGGATGCGTTCGGACATGCGGGTCTCAATCACGCCGGGGGCCACGCAGTTGACCAGAACTTCCTTGCGCCCGAGCTCCAGGGCAAAGACACGCGTCATCGCTTCCAGACCGGCCTTGCTGGCGGCGTAACTGGCCTGACCACGTCCGCCGTGAGCAGCAGCGATCGAAGAGATCATGACAACACGGCCCCAGCGGCCAAGGATCATGTACTTTGCTGCCGCGCGGCAGAGCCTGAACGCGCCATTCAGGTTTGTGTCTACGACGCTGCCCCACGTCTGGTCGTCCATCCCTGCGGCGGGCGCCTCCACGTTGACGGCCGCGCAGTTCACCATGATGTCGAGTCGCTCCTCGACCTCGTGAATGCGCCGGAACACGTCGTCCACTAGGGCCGGATCGTTCACATCCAGCCGAATGCAGTGCGCCCGACCGCCCGCCGAAACGATGCTGCAGACCAGCCCTTGAGCCTTCTGGCATTGGCGGTTGTAGCCCACGTACACGGTGATGCCCTGGTCGGCCAGCGCCCGGGAAACGGCCTGGCCGATGCCTCCACTCCCGCCTGCGACGACGGCCACTCGGCCAGCGCTATTGCTCATCGGGCCTCCTCAATATGAGAGTCGCGTTCTGTCCACCGAATCCGAACGAATTGCTCAGAACGTACCCTCTATCAAGCATGACGGCCGCACCAGTCACGTGTGCGAGCTCACATCCTGAACCGACATTCCTGAGCCACGGATTGAGAGGAATGATTCCTTCGATCAGAGGAAGAAGGCACGCTCCGACTTCCAGCGCTCCCGCAGCGCCAATGAGGTGACCGGCTACAGATTTTGTGGCGCTCACCGGGATATGCTGCCAAAACCCGTCGAATACCCGGCGGATCGCCATCGCTTCCACCTGGTCGTTCAGCCGCGTGCCGGTTCCATGTGCATTGATGTGTCCGACAGCATCCGCACCAATGCCAGCGTCTTCCAGAGCTGCGAGCATGGCTCGTGCGGCGCCGTTGCCTTCCGGGTCAGGTGCAGTGAGGCCGTGTGCATCCAGGCTCGAGCCGTATCCGCATATCTCAGCCAGCACTTGTTTGCCCTCGGCCCGGGCCTTCTCCAGCGGCTCGATTACGACAACGGCTGCGCCCTCACCAAGAACCGTGCCGCTGCGAGAGGCATCGAACGGGCGACATGCACTCGGCCCGCGTTCGTTGTCTGTCGTCAGGGCGCCAAGCAACTGGAAGCCGCCCACTCCCAGAGGGTTGATCATCGAGTCGAAGCCACCACACACCGCCACTTGGAACCTCCCGGAACGCACCGCCCTGAACCCGTGACCTATTGCCTGAGCGCTCGCAGCACAAGCGGAACAGTTGGTGAGCATCGCGCCCGGACGGCCAAAGTGCGCGCTGATCAGCCTGGCCGCGGTATCTAGGGGAATCTGCAAGGGTCTGTCTAGCCTGACAGCGCTCGGGTCAGCCATACCGAACAGGCCGCGCTGCGGATCACATGTCAGTTCCGCCAGGTCAAAGATCTCCAGACTCGTGCCCAGGTGGAGCGCCGTCTGCGAATCCAGATGCTGAATGCCTGCAGCAGCGAGAGCCTGAGCGCAGGCCGAGTATGCGAAACCGACTTTGGGATCTTGGTCCGCCACCCGCGCCACGTCGGGCGGCAGTGCCGGTTGGTGTCTGACCTCGCCGGCGAGTTGAACAGCAAACCCGCTGCAATCAAAGCGAGAAATGCGATCAATGCCGCTTCGCGCTTCCTTGAGTGCATGCCAGAAGTTGCGAGAGGTTTCACCGATGGGCGACAATACGCCGAAACCCGTAATAGCCACCCGCTTCATCCTGTGATCTCCAACTCAGCGCGGAACTCCTGGCCGTCCGCCCCGCACACGGAGGTCGCCATCCCCTCAACCTGGCAGGCCAGACAGAGGGCTATAGCCGGAGCCGCAGCGAAGCACCGGCCCATTCGCGCAGCCAGCGGGTCATGCGGTCTGTCCCCGGACGCACTGACTTCCATATGAGCAGTCCTGGCATACACCCGCTGTTGGTCACGTCGTGCTGACTCCGCCCGTTCCATTACCACATAGGCGGCGCCGTTGGCTGGCTTCTCGTCTTCGCCAAGCAAACCTGCCTGACTCAGATAAAGGAGCGTGAAAGGGTGAGCGGGAGCGTCGGCCCCGCCCGCCAGGGCGCAGTCCACTTCCCCTTCAGAAACCGCCCGCCAGGCTTCGAGCAAGGCGTGGCCTGTCTGGCCCTCCCATGGAGTGAATATCATGTTGGGCCCTTTGACGCCTTCAATAATGGAGACCAGGCAGGGGGGCATGTTGGCAAGGATCTTGAACGACATCAGCGGGTTAGTAGCCGCCAGTCCCCTCTCGCCCAACAGGCGGCAGGAGAACCGGCCGTTCTCATCGACTGACTCGCGCAGCATAGGAGCAGCTTCTTCAATCCTTGCCGCGGCCAGACCCGTGCCCGCGTAAAGGCCGATCCGCTCGGGCCGGAATCGCTTCTGTATGCTGGCGTCGGCGGCCGCCTCGTGGGCGGCAACGCAGCCCAGCACAGCGGACTCTGACATGTACTTGAGCATCCGCCGGCTTCCCAAACGCTCGCCAGGATCGAAATCCGGCATGAGCGCAATCTGGGCCGTCCCCAACGGAGTATGTGCCAACTCCGGTAACGGCGCAAAACGGGCTTGACGCCCAGAGCGCCAGGCTCCGTGGGTCTCCCCCGCAGTGGCGCCAAGGGGCGTGAGCATTCCGATGCCGGTCACTACGACTTCAGAGCCTTCCACGTGCGCATCATCCTCCCAGCCACAACGACAAGAGTCGGGTCCGGCACGCTTCGGCCATCGGATTCTCGAACTCGTGGAACGTGAACACCAGCGTGCACTCAGCAACCAGTCTGTCCCGTGCGGTCGCTTTTGCCGAAACCTTTCCCCCCAACTCGTTGACGGATACTACCTCTGCGTGATATCGCAGGCTGTCCCCTGGCTTGACCGGAATGCGGAACTTTGCCTTCTCGATGATGCTCATCAGCGCTTTGACCTTCCGCCCCGTTTGCTCGGCCACACCTTCCTCAAGGACCAAACCAGCCAGCTGTGCCATGCCCTCCAGAATCAGCACCCCGGGCATGATGGGCTTGAGCGGGAAGTGATCGTCGAAGAAATCCTCACTCAGTGCCACGTTCTTCACTGCGTCGGCAGTTCGACCGGGCTGCCAGGACGTAATGCGGTCGATCAGAAAGAACCTCATCTTCCTTGCTCCCGAGCGTTCGCGCTCTTCCTTTTGATATGCCGACGTCCAACAACGGCCAGGACACTTCCGATCAGGGCCCCTGCTACAGCGGCTGCGATCCAGGAGCAGATGATGAACCACTTGGCCGCCTCGAGGTGGTGAGTGCCGATCAGCGAGGTAAGCGGTGGCAGAAAGGATGTGCCTACTCCGATGCCGGCTCCGATCAGGGCCCCGTCCGCCACCGTCGCCGGGCCGTCCTGAGAGCGGTGCTTCGTCAGCCACAGCGACAGTCCGAACCTGTTGAGTTGGGCCCCGATGCAGCCGCCGACCACAAGCGATAGGCCCATCCGCAGCACATACACGCTTCTGAACGGTACCGTGGCGACCACGGCCAGGAACCAGACCAGCGTGGGAACCGCGCAATACAGCACCCCGATGACTTTCACCCGCCGAATGTAGAGCTGGCACAAGCGTCTCATGTGCTCGGCTTCAGTCATGACCGGATCTCCCCTGATAGGATTGTGTGCTACGGTGCCCCGTCGGATTCATGTTCGGCTCCGTCCTCTGCACCAGACGACACTCCCTGGCCGCCCAGCAGTTCAGCAAGCAGCTCGTCAAGCATCTCCAGGTTGGTGGTCGCCGCATAACCTCTCGCCCAGAGCGACGTGCCTCGGAATTCCTTGGCGTAGTGTTTGCTCATCCCATGGCCGGCCGCTTTGAAGCGTCCTACGATCAGTTCGGGGGAGTGGTTCGGCCATGCTTTCACGACCAGCGCCACGTGGTCCGGTCCGACCCTCTTGCTGAGCAGGCTCCAGCCGTGCTCAACGGCTTCGCGTTCCAGGGCCTCGTCCATCCATTTCCGACGCTGGCCAGCGAGGAGGGGCCTTCTGTGCTGAGTGACCCACGCCAGACCGTACACAACCTGGTGAACCACGCCCTCGTCGGTGCGCAAGACCTGGTGAACCCTGCGCTTCAGCCTGCTGAGCATCGACGGCGTGTGAAGGATCCGTATGGAACGGGCCTTCTCGGGGGTCCTGGTGATATAGCCCTTCTTCTCAAGTGCGGCAAGGTGGCCGCGCACGGCATTGACGTTGCGCACACCGATGGCTTCCCCAATCTCCTGAAGCGTGGGTGGGTAGCCGGTCCGGCTCCGGAAGCCGTCCACGAAACTGAGGACCCTGCGCTGCTGGCCAGTGAGTGCTTTCATGGCATGGTGTATTTAATACCAGTATTGATAGAAGCAGTATATATAAATACACGGTCAATGTCAACCCCTGGAGGCCGGATGACAGGGCTGGCAAGGGCTTGGAGGGGATCGTCCATCTCAGGGGCTCCTTCTATTCTCAGAAACGCCGCGTTCTTTGCGCTTCTCTCTGAACTCGGACATCATGGCTGAGAAGCGCGCCAGGGCGTCCGCTTTGTCCACTGCAAGTGTCAACGGGCGGAGGCCTCTCTCGGTGAAGTAGCTGACCACGGCAGGATCGGTGCAGTCTGCCAGGTAATCGACAATGGCGGAGGGGAGCTTCAGGAGGTTAAGGTGCTGAAGTGACCCGTGCACGGGAGATGCCGAACACGACAGCTACTTCTGCCCGAGTTCGGCTGGGTTCAACCTCGAGGTAGGTCTGGTAACGGAGAGCTTGGCAGGTGGCATTGCGGGGTTGGCCGGCTGGTCGAGCTGCAGGAGCTCAGCTGAAAACCATGTCGGTTCGCGCGCTCCAGCAGAAGTGGGCCAAAGTCTTTGGCGGGGGGACACGAACTGGTAACCGGCAGTATTTCCTGAAGCGCCTAGCCTGGCGCATAAGGCCGATGCCGCGGACGGCATCTCCGATGAGCCCGCCGCCCCTACCGGCCTACTCCTTTCACGAGTGCGAGCCGCTCAGCGGCGACACCTCTCGCAGGCCGTTCAGTGGCGCGGCGGGAGCCATCTGTCGCACCTGGAAGGCGAGCGGCTTGCGCACACTGTGGTGTTCGCCATGGCCCTTTGAGCAGCGTGTGGTGAAAGGCGGTTGCGGCCCGCAAGGCGCAGTTGAGCACGGGCTATTGGTCACGCCTGGCGTGCGCTCCCCCGTGTAGTTCCACGCCCGTGATCTTTTTCGATCAGGAAAACGGCCGTCGAGGCCAACAGGTTGGCTCCCAGCGCCGGAATCCTCTTATAGGAGGGCAAGAAATAGGTGCAATCGGCGATGTGGAGGTTCCTATCTGCGCTGAAGCGCAAGAAATCCTTGATGGTGAGCTGCCGCACGTTCGGGGTCTCGTACCACTGGTAAGGTAACCACGGCGTAACCGGCACGCGCCCCTTCAGAAGAAGCTGGAGCCGGACCCGCCAGTGGCCCCAGTTCGGGAAGCTGACGATGGCTTTCCTGCTGACCCTGAGCATCTGTTCTAGGACTCGCTCCGGTTGCAGGGTCTGCTGGAGGGTTTGGCTGAGGATAGTGCAGTCGAACGTGCCGTCCGCGAACATGGCCATGCCCTCCAGCATATCCCCGTGGTAGACCGGGATGCCTTTGCTGACACACTGGCGGACGGCTGCCTCATCAATGTCAACACCGCGCCCATCCACATGCTTGCGCTGAATGAGGAACTCTAGAAGCGTACCGTCTCCGCAGCCCAGGTCTAGTACCTTGGCACCCTCTGGCACGTGAGCCGCGATGTATTCGTAATCTATGCGAGCGGGCATGGCACACAATTATCTGTTCGCTGTTGAGTTACCTGACGCGCCTCGTACCTCAGCGTACAGGTTGTCCAGGAATGAGCGGATCAGTGCGTCAAGGGCTTCGTTCTTAAGCAAGAAAGCATCGTGGCCGTAAGCGGATTGGACCTCGCAGAAGCTCACCTTTACCCCGTTGGCCTGCAGCGCCTGAACGATTTCCCGCGATTGATACGTCGGGAAGAGCCAGTCGCCAGTGAACGAAATGACTAGGAACTGGCTGCGTGCATGCTTAAAAGCCTCGATGAGCGAACCGTGGTCACTTTCCAGGTCGAAATAGTCCATTGCCTTCGTGATGTAGAGATAGCTATTGGCGTCAAACCGCCGGACGAACGCATTCCCCTGGTGGCGAAGATAGCTCTCTACCTGAAAGTCAGGCGGACCGAAGTCATATCCTACTGCAGTCTTGTCTTGGAGGCTGCGCCCGAACTTATCGTGCATCGAGCGGTCACTCAGGTATGTGATGTGGCCGATCATCCTTGCGACGGCCAGGCCCCGGTGGGGGGGCTGCTTGCCGTAGTAGTTGCCTCCTTGCCAGTTTGGGTCGGAGTAGATTGCCTGCCGTCCAACTTCGTTGAAGGCTATGGCCTGTGCGTTGAGCCTGCTGGTAGAGGCTATTGGCAATGCGCCCAGCACGACCTCCGGATAGCTGGCGGCCCACTGGAGCACCTGCATTCCGCCGAGCGAACCGCCGATCACGCAAAGCAGCCTGTCAAGCCCGAGGTGTTGTGTCACGAGGGCGTGCTGGACCCTTATCATGTCCTGGACAGTAACCATGGGGAAAGACAGGCCGTAAGGCCTGCCGGTCTCGGGGTTGACAGATGAGGGACCCGTGCTGCCGCTACAGCCGCCGATGAAGTTGGAACAGACAACGAAATACCGGCTCGTGTCTATCGGCTTTCCAGGCCCTACCATGATGTCCCACCATCCCGGCTTCCGGTCGTCTGGGGAGTGTCTCCCGGCTACGTGGGCATCGCCGCTGAGCGCGTGGCACAGGAGGACGGCGTTGTCGCGCCGGGTCGTCAGCTCGCCATAGGTCTCATAAGCGACGTCAATGGGCCCCAGGCGCGCTCCACACCGGAGCTGCAGCCGGTCGGGTGGCTCAGCAAATCGCCAATAACGCGTCTCGACTGTTCCGACAGATCTGTCTTCGTTCATAGCGGAGGTTCGAGCTAGAGTCATATGTCTGTGTCTGACGTACGTCATCATCTGCGGCTAAGAACTCGTGCGGATGAAACGCAGCCGCCCAGCAGGCGTGCGCTAGACAGCCGCCAGTGCTTGCTCGAAGTCGGCAATAATGTCGTCGGCATGCTCGATGCCGACAGAGACGCGGATCATCTCCCGTCGTATCGCGAGCTCTTGCCGTCTTGCCTCTGTAAAGGAAACGTATTGCGAAGAGCATGGGTGAATGACCAGTGTCTTGCAGTCTCCTAGGTTCGCGACGTTGAGGGCCAGCGTGAGGTTACGTATGAACTCGAAGCAGGCCTCCTGGTCGGCCAGGCCGAAGGTGAGCATCGCCCCGTAGCCCTTGCCGGCAAACTGCCGCCTTGCGACCTCGTGTGAGGGACTGGTCAAAAGCCCGGGATAGTTGACCCACGCGACCTTTTTGTGGGCTGCGAGGTACTGCGCTAGCCTCTGCGTGTTGGACATGTGGCGCTCCATCCGCAGCGCCAAGGTGTCGAGCCCCAACATCGTTAGGAACGCATGGAATGGCGCTAGTGTGGTCCCAAGGTTGATGTGTATCTCTCGCCAGACCTTGTCCAGGAAGGGCGCGTCAGGCCTCTTTTCCCGGGACAGCTTGAAGTCAGGATACTTCTGCGGAGGCCAGGGGAACTTGCCCGAATCCACGATGACACCTCCCACTGCACTTCCGTGCCCGTTGAGGAACTTCGTGAGCGAGTGCACCACCAAGTCGGCACCGTGCTCTATAGGCCTGAACAAATACGGCGTTGCAAGGGTGTTGTCAACAACAAGCGGCAGGGATTTCTCGTGGGCGATCCTGGCAAGCTCAGCAATGTCGGGCACGTCCATTTTGGGGTTTCCAATGGTCTCTACAAAGATGAGCTTTGTCTTGTCCGTGATTGCCTGCCTATGGCTGTCGAGGTCCGTCGTCTCGACAAACTTGGTTGTGATGCCAAACCTGGGCAGGACGGTTGCAAAGAGCAGATAGGTAGACATGAAGAGGCTGTTTCCTGAGACGATTTCGTCCCCGGCACTGGCGATGGCGAGCACGGTATCAGCAATGGCTGCCATGCCGCTGCTTGTTGCCACAGCTCCCACTCCGCCTTCCAGCGCGACAATTCTGCGCTCCAGAGCGTCGTTGGTCCGGTTACGCAGCCGAAGATAGATGTAGCCTGGCTCTTTTCCAGCGAAGACATCGCTCAGTGCCTCCGCCGTGTCGAAACTGCACGCGGCTATCTGGTAGATCGGCGGGAGTGTCGCTCCCTGCCATTCATTCGGCGCCAGCGCCGCGTGGACTGCCCTTGTGTCAAGCTTCCAGCTGTTGTTGTCCTTCATCTCTTGTTCCCTTTCTGAAGTTGATCTTGTCCAGGTTCACGCCCCGTAGAGCTGGCCGGACCCAGTGTGCGGGGCACCAATCGGTTTCTAGCGCGCCGCCGGGCTGCGCCGGATCAGCGTGTGTGGATCGTTGTCATGCAGTTCGCTGCCCGTACGACCTGTCCGTCAAGTAGTCACTGGGACGTGCTGATAACGGGCAGCGATCTCCCGCAGGATATCGTTCCTATACATCCGCCACATGCATACGGGAACAGTCTTCACTTTTCCCGTGGCGGGGTCCTCGTAGGCGAACGCGGACGGACAGTTCTCCAGCCGCGCTGATTCGACTGAGTGATACTCCTCGAAGGGCAGGATGACCATGAGCATGGCCGCTTTGATGTCTGTGTGTCTGCGGAGCACCTCTTCCTGGGTCTGTCCGGTAAGAAGCCCGCCGAGAATCCGTAGGACCGCCAGCGTGCGATTGCCCCTGAGGAGCCTGTCGAAGTTCACGGAGCGCCTCGCCAGGCCCGCAAGGCCCCGAATGATTATAAGCCTTCCCCACAACCGGTACAAGCCTCTCGATGGGTCAAGGCCGGCCAGCTTGGCATCGATCTTCTTGCAGCGCACGATTAACTCCTGGGCAATGTCATCCAGCGGGCGCTTCAGGTAATAGCTCAGTGGGCGATAGCGTTCGCCGTCAGAGACCAGGTATGTGGCTGTCTCACAATTTGGATGGACGCCACCGAACCTTAGGGGAGCTGTGCCGAAGAACTCGCAGGATCTCCTCAAGCTCTCTGACGGTCCCATAGGAAAGAACTCAACCTTCCCGTCCGGGAAGGCTTCGTCAACGATCTGCTCCACATCTTCCGTGGTCGTGGTAACGTCCGTTTCGAACGTCCCTTCCTCCCAGGTCTCTGTTAGAGGAATGAGGTGCATGCCTTTGATGTAGTCGCGGTTGTCGTGGCAGAACTGAATGAGATCGCCCATATATCTGTCGTTGATGTGGCGGGCGACACAGCACATGAGCATGATCTTGCGCTTACAGTGTTTCTTCAGGTTCTCCAGGGCTCGCAGTTTCTTGTAGTACGCACGGGGGTTCTTGCGCAGCCTGTCGTATATGCTGGGGTCTCGGCCGTCAAAGGCGAACAACACCTGCACGCCTTTGGCGCAGAGCGCCCGGCAGTACTCTTCGTCAGCCAGCCTCAGGCCGTTGGTGACTACGCGTGGGTCCAGGCCGTGGCGCTGGGCTATGTCTATGATGTCGAACAGGTCGTCCCGGACGGTCGGCTCGCCACCGAACAGGTTGACGGCTGTTGGTCTGGGCTTCGCCTGCCCGAGCTGGGCCAGTACACTTTCGAAGTAGCTGAGCGGTGGGTGAAACTCGAAGCCCATTCCCGGGATGTTAGCGATGCAGATGGGACAATTCATGTTACAGCGGTTCGTCACGTCCAGGAAGACCATGCGGGGCTGGTGGTCGCGGCTGCACGTTTCGCACCGTAGTGTGCAGTGAAGGGGCAGGTGCGGGTTGTAAAAGCAGATGTCCCTCTTGCGCTGCCACCTTGCGGCGTTCGAACTCACAAGCGCCTCTGTGGGGCCGCAGTCCGGGCAGCGTTTCCTGAGGAACACGCGGCCCTCGCGGATGACGTGCTCGGAAGGCACGCGCTGCTGACACTTGCTGCAGATCGCGTAGTTTACTGGATACATTGATAGTGCTCGCTCCGTTTCAGTTCAGAATGTAGGGATGGTTGTGTCCTAGGCCAAGACTGGTTGGCTTGCCGCCGGTTGGGGCTTGCCGTATCGTGCAACAATTTGCTGCAGAATCTGCGTGTTGTAGAGCCACCATGCGCATGCAGGTATAGTCCTCACATCTTCTGTGTCGGGATCCAGGTACGCGAAAGCGGACGAGCATCTCTCCAAACGCTCGGACTCTAGCGAATGAATCTCTTCGAACGGCAGCACCATAAGGGTAAGGCCGTCGCTGATCAGGGTGTGCTTTCTCAGTTGTTCGCCCAGGGGCTTGCCGGCCAGAAGGCCGCCCGCAAGGCGCAGGAACGCGATGAGCGGTTGTCCCCTTGTGATCCGGTCCAGCCTGGCGGATCTGACGATAGGCCGCGAGAATGCCTTGAGCACGGCAAGCCGTCCGTAAAGGCCCTGAAGGCGCCGATGCGGGTCGAGGCGCGAGAGTTTCTCATCCAGCTCCCTTGCCCGCAAGGTGAGCTCTACCGCCACCTCCGAGAGGGGACGCTTGAGGTAATGGCTGAGCGGCCGATAACGCTTGCCATCGGAGAGCAGTTTGGTGGCAGATTCGCAATTGGGGTGGACGCTGGGGAAAGTCTGCGCGAGGCTTGCCCGCAGGAAGCCCAGGGCGGGGTTGAGGTAATGCTGAAGGCCTAGCGACAGGAACTCCACCGGCTCGCCTGGGAAAGCTTCGTTTACGATGTGCTCCACGTCCTCGATGGTGGTGGTGACGTTGGTCTTGAACTCATCTTGCACCCACGTCTCGACCAGTGGGAGGAAGTACAGCCCCTTGATGTGGCTCCTGTGTTCGTGACACAGACGGATCAGGTCCCCAATGTGCTGGTCGTTGACGTTTCGGGCAACGCAGCACATGAGGATGTTCGTACGGCGCCGGCTGTGCTTCTTCAGGTTCTCAAGCGCTTCGAGCTTCTTCCCGCACGCGGCGGGATTCTTCCGCAGCCTCCTATATACCTCTGGATCGGTGCCGTCGAAACCAAGAAGCACGGGGACTTCCTTTTCGCAGATGGTCTTGCAGTAGTCTTCGTCTGCCAGCTTCAGCCCGTTCGTGACCAGGAGGCAGAGCAGCCCCGCGCGGTGGGCCAAGTCTATTATGTCGAGCAGGTCGTCGCGCATGGTCGGTTCGCCGCCGAACAGGTGAACAGCTGGCTTAGGATCCATGAGTGCCAGGCCTGCGAAGAGTTTCTCGAAATAGATGAGCGGCGGGTGGAATTCGAAGCGCATGGACGGCACGTTGGCAACGCAGATCGGGCAGTTCATGTTGCAGTGGTTCGTCACGTCCACGAAGGCCATCCGGACGGTCTGGCTGTGGGAACAAGCCGTGCAGCGAAGGGCACAACTGCCGCCGTGGGGAGGGGCGTACCTATAGAGGAGCCTCTTGCGCTCCCACGCGGCAGCGTCAGAGCTGACAAGGGCTTCCGTTGGCCCGCAGTCGGGGCAGTGTTTCTTGAGGAATACCTGGCCGTCGCGGACTTCGTGCTCAACGGGGACAGGTTGCCTGCAATTTGTGCATATGCCGTAGTTTCCAGATGGCATTTGTGTGCTCTCTCCAGTTTGCGGCTGGCCCCATGATCGGCTAGTGCGCCCTGTGGCCGCCAGCCGGAGCGGCATGAGTAGCATCGGGCTTATCGGCGCAGTGTGCTCCGTGAATGGTTCCCAGTTCGCTGCCGATCGGGTTGGGAAACGTTAGTAGAGACACATAAGTGTGGCCGCCCATCTTGTGAATGCTGAGTATATGGTGCACCAGGTGCATGGAAAGCGACTTTTCGGTCTCGCTGTTGCCGGCAGGGAC
>CAYYNS010000001.1:4479-5701 GCA_964473085.1 uncultured candidatus Brocadiaceae bacterium | reverse complement strand
AGCCTAACGGCTCCTGTCTGCTGGCTGCCGAGAGTTGCTTCACGATATTCTTGCTCATACCGCGCCAGAGACGCTGGCGACAAGTCCCTGGTGAGGTCTACGCGCTGGTAAGGCTGCACGCCCCTGCACCCGAGAACGCCGACATTCGCCACGAACACAAGGGTAAGGACAGCTCGCATGTTCATGAGAGTTACCCTTTCTATAGATGACCAGAGAGTTGGCACCGAACCAGATGCCGGAGGCACCGCAGGTGCGCGGCAGTGACTAGTAGCGTAGATTCCTGGCGAACGGCCATGAGGCGGTCGTGGCCCTCCTACGTTGAAGATGCCGGACTCTGGACAGTGTTGCCAGCGGGCGCGCCGGCCAGCGCCGATGCCGCTGCGGCGTAGTGATCAGCTATGCGGTGGAGGACAGAAGTCTTGTGCCGGCCCCACGCACACACAGGGATTGTCTTCACGGCGTCATCTTGAGGGTCCCAAAAGGCGAACGCGTTGGGGCACCTCTCCAGGCGCTCCGTTTCCAAAACGAACCTGTCCTCAAAGGGCAGGATGATGATTTGGAATACTTCGCGAATCGTAGTGTGATGCTGGAGAACGTCGCGCGTTTTGCGACCTGCGAGGAGCCCCGCGAGGGCAGCCGCAGCATGCCAGGCCTTCGATATCCCAAGCCCTTTTAGGACGCGGGCGAGGTTGGCGTGGCGACGGAGCGTCCAGGCCACGGACAGGCCAGCACGGAGAGAGAGATAAGACTGAGCTAATCCGACCGTGCGAAGGATGCGCCCGGCCAAGTTGCATTCCAGCGCAGCCGCGGATCGGCGGAGCTTCTTCTCTACTTGCAGCAGGGCACGGATGAGTTCAGTTGCTGGCTTCCGCAGCAAGGCGTCCAGTGGAACGTACGTGTTGCCATCCGACACCAAGAGGTAAAGGCTTTCGCAGTTGGGATGAGCTCCCGCGAAGGGCGGGGGCTTGATCTTCAGGTGTCTCATCACGGTAGATATCTCGCCGAGAATCCCTGCCGGGATGAACTCCACTCGAACGTCCGGGAAGCAATCATTCACGGCGGACTCGATGTCCTCACCAGTGATACGCTGGGGATTTAAGCTGAAAGCGCGCGGGTCCCACGTATGAGCCAACGGCATGAAGTAAATGCCGCGAATGTAGTCTTTGCGCTGGTGGCAGAATGAAAGGAGGGCTGGCAACTCCTTGTCGTTGAAACCTTTGGC
>CAYYNS010000001.1:2530-4379 GCA_964473085.1 uncultured candidatus Brocadiaceae bacterium | reverse complement strand
GTGACGTCCACGAAGACGAATGTCGGTCGAGCCTTGTGGTTGCACTCGAGGCAGTTGAGCATGCAGCCTGTGTAATTATAGCCGGGATCCAGGCTGCGCTTGAGCGCGTACCGCTCCGCGTCAGCCGAGATAATAGTTTCGGTCCGTCCGCACGAGGGGCAGTCCTTGACCAGAAACACCCGGTTGTCACGCGTCTCCGGGCGCGCATGCACTAGGTTATGGCATGAGTTGCAGTATGCTCTGTTCACTTTGTGTTCCTTTTTGTGGATCTCCCGAGGGGTGCGCGTGCGGACGCCCTCGGCCGCTAGGTAGTTGGGCGCTCAGTTGCACGTATCTCGGCAAGCACGAGTTCGGCACTGGATGGCCGCGCAGGGGCCGAGACGTGTTCTTTTGAGGCGTCGTCGTAATATTCTGCGACCTTTCGAAGGATGGTGGATTTATGCTGGTTCCAGGCGCACAGAGGAACAAGTCCGACCTGGTCAGTCCACGGATTGAAGTAAGCGTGCTGGCTTGGGCAGCGTTCCAGGCGGTCCGTCTCCAGAACCTGAGAGTCTTCGAAAGGAAGAGTAACGAGTTGGAGCTGACCCTGGACATTGGTGTGGCGCTCGAGCACTCGGCGGGTGCGGCATCCAAGCGATAGCTCGAGGGGCAGGAGCATGGCGTGAGCTAACTTTGTAAGCCCCCTTCCCTTCAGCAAGCGGCCGAACCTGATGCGTTGAGCAAAGAAGAGGGCAATTTCGGCTAGACCGACCAGGCGGAGCATAGCTCTCTGGAAACGAAGAGATGCCAGGAGACAGGCCAGGCTCGCGTTTTCCCACTTTCGCTCCCGAGCAGCAAGACGCTGGTCGAGCTGGTGGAATGCTTTGCCGAATTCGTAGGTGGAACCCCTGAGGTAGTGGCCGATGGGGATATACTTCTGTCCGTCGGAGACAAGGAGGCATGTGCTTTCACAGTTGGCGTGTGCACCGGCCCACGGAGGTGGCTCGCGGCGCAGGTATCTGAGGACTGCTGAGAACTGGCCCACAAAGCCTGCCGGGAGGAAATCCACTTCGTAACCCGGAAGAGCTTCTGCCACGAGGTTCTCGATGTCCTCGGTCGTCGTGCGCGGGGGGCGATAGTCCCAGCGGCTGGTGTCCCACGTCTGGGCCAAGGGCATCAGCAGGATGCGGTGAATGAGGTAGCGATGCCGGTGGCAGAACTCCAGGATTTCCTGCATCTGGTGTCCGTTTAGGTCCTTGGCGATGCATGATATGAGGCCAACTTTGCTGCGCCTGAGGCGTGCCACGTTCTCAATGGCCTTTTGTTTCAGGTCAATGAAGTGATTGCTGCCTCTCAAGGTCGTGTAGGTCTTATGGTCGTTGCCGTCGTAGGAGATGAGCAAAATTGTGCCTGTGTCAACAAGCCTTCGGCAGTATTCCTCGTCGGCCAGCTTGATGCCGTTGGTCACAACGCGGGTGCGCAGGCCGTGCGCTTTTGCAAGTGCAATGATGTCAGAGAGGTCTTCACGCATGGTTGGCTCGCCGCCGAAGAGCTGGACGGCAGGGCGTGGGTCATATGCCGACAGGCGCCTGAATATCTGGTGGAAGTACTCTATGGGCGGATCGAAGCGGAAGCCCATGCTTGGTGTGTTGTTCAGACAGATGGGGCAGTTCATGTTGCAGCGGTTTGTAACGTCCACGAACACGGTGCTAGGGAGCCTGGAATGCCTGCACGTGAGGCAGTTCAGGGCGCAGCCGGCATACTCGTACCCGCTATCTATGGCGCGTTTGGCGTAGTAGCGCCGGGCGTCAGAGGATATGAGGGTCTCGTTTGGTCCGCATCGCGGGCAGTGCTTGACAAGAAACACGTC
>CAYYNS010000001.1:0-2430 GCA_964473085.1 uncultured candidatus Brocadiaceae bacterium | reverse complement strand
GCACGCGGCGCGCTTCCTTTCGGCCCTTTCTGCAAGCTCGCGTAGCGTCGTGGTATCAAGGATGCGCTTGATAGCGTCGCCGATCTGAACCCAGGTGTCCCGCGTTGGGCAGACCTCCGTCATGGGGCAGGAGTTCGGATGATCCACGCAGTCCACGGGCGCTGGCGATCCCTCAAGGACCCGGAAAACCTCGCTAAGCGTGATGTGTTCCGGAGCGCGGGAAAGCACGTAGCCGCCATGCACACCGCGCACGGCCTCGATCAGCCCGGCCGCCTTCAACGCGCTGACGATGTGTTCGAGATACTTGGGAGAAAGCCGCTGTGCGCGCGCGATGTCTTTGACCGAGACAGGGTTTTCAGGGTAGGCTGCAGCCAGCTCAGCCATGGCCCTGCATGCGTAACGGGTCTTTGTCGAGAGAAGCATTTCTGCTCTCCTATTATTCCGAGCGGAGAAATGGGATTATAGCAGGCCTTTCCTTCCATGTCAAGAGTTGAAAACCAGAAAACCTCTGTGCGCCCTTCGGTAGCGACTCGGATCCCCGGTGGGGCAACGGAGGCCTCGGGCACTGCAGCCTGGGGCATCGCCGGTTTTGAGGTGACGCAGGCGAGCGCCTCTCGCCAGTTCGCTGTAGGGAATGCTATGGCCGCCTTCGGGGCCGCGCCGATCGGGCAGACGGCGGGCCTGGCACCGGGGGCAGCGGACGTGAGCTGGTCAAATGTGGAGCGGTGAACCACGTTGCATGAAAGGTCACTAAGTAGGTAACATTTCTCTGGATTCCCCAATCCTTTTATCGAGTTGGGTAGCCTCCGCGCTATGCGGGAGCGATCCTTGGGGCCGCGACAGACAAGGTTGTCGAGTCGCCGACGCGCCAAAGCCGCTATGGCGACGGCGCGAGACGCGCGGGCGAACAATGGGGACAGCCCGCATGTCCACCTACTCGCCGCCCGATGAGGGCAGGCGAGAAAAGGAGAATGGGCGTCCCCTGTAAGACGGGACCAGCTTCCAGCCCCGCCCCCGCGGTCTCCAAAGCGCTCGCTACGGCGCGTCGGAGACTTCGCAGCCGAGGCGGCTGCTTCGGTGGAGTAGGCTAGTGTGCGGCCCTGAGCAAGCTCGAAGGGGCCAGCACGAGTGGGAGGTTGGTCAACATCACGCACAAGAAGCCTTGTGACCTTGACACGGCTCACTTCATGGGGTTAATCATGAAGCCAGGCTGGGTTGCGTTCGTCATGTCGTCAGCGCTTGCAGGCGCGGTTTTCGGGATGGGCGGATGTAGGGGAAATGGTGCCTCAGCAGTCGCCGGTGCGAGGGGAGACAGGCAGAGCGTGTGTCCGGTCATGGGAGGCCAGGTGGACAAGAGCATCTTCGTGGACTACGCGGGTCGGCGGATATACTTGTGCTGTCCTGCATGCGTGGAGGTCTTCAAGCGTGATCCCGAGAGGTATGCTGGCGGCGTCCAGGAGAAGGAAGGGCCGTTGGAGTAGCTGGGTGCCAGGGAGCCGGCAGGCTTGCGCCACCGCCGCCCTGTGCGACAGCAGGAGGGGGAAGGGGCATGGACCGCAGCAGGAACGCAAGTATGAGGTCGTGGCGAAGCCGAGGATGCTAGCTGGGGTAGAAGCCTCCAGCATTCAGAGTGCGACGGTCCGTTCTGTCCAAGGAAGCATCGAAGCGGGCGGGATCTGGGGGATGGGGGACAGCGGACTCAGGCTTGTCGCCATCGGCCTGGCGCTCGCGGGTCTTCTGGCCGGATGCACACTGCATCCTGCAGCCGAACGCGACGAGCGCCGGCGTGCAGAAGAGGCGGGCCGCGCGTGGATCGAGCCTGTCAAGCTGCCGGACCTGCCGCAGAGCCCCGCGCCCGAGGATTATCTGCGCTATGCCTTGTTAGGGAGCGCCCAGCTCCAGGCTGCTTACTGGCAGTGGCGCGCGGCCATCGAACAGATCCCGCAGGACGCAAGCGGGCCCGGCATAGCTGTGGGCTTCAGCGTGATGTTCGACGGCCAGAACATGAAGCTATGGGACCGCACGACGTTGAGCATCACCAATGACCCGATGTCCAACATCCCCTTTCCGAGCAAGCTTTCGGCGGCTGGGCGGCGCGCCCTGGAGGAAGCCCGCGCCGCCGGCGCGCGCTTCCAGGAGGCCAAGTTTCTGCTACAGGGCCGCGTGCTCTGGACCTACTACGAGCTTGCGCTGCTGAGCGAGGCTCTGCGCATCAAGGAGCAGGAAGCCTTCTTGCTCCAGATGATGGCCGATCAGGCCGCAGTGCGCGTGAAGGCTGGCGCGGCAACGCAGTCCGACCTACTTCAGGCGCAGACGGCGCTGGACCTTGCAGGAAACGAACTGCAGAATCTGCGGTCGCAGGTCCCCGCCCTGGTTGCCCGCATGAACGCCCTGCTGGGCCGTCCGGCCGATGCTCCTGTGCCCCTTGCG